>DATDMO010000061.1:0-2362 GCA_036518755.1 Candidatus Acidiferrales bacterium
CGCTTCTCGCGGATCGTGAATTCGCCTTTACGCACCCGTTCTTTCAGGCTGTCCAGGTCGATTTCGATGTCGTAAGTGATGGGATGCCCCGGGGGTAGATACTCGGTCTCGATTTGCGTCCCGCAACTCGGGCAATAGCACTCCACGATTCGCACCCAGTTCGGATCGGGAGCAAAATTGAACGATGCCGAAACCACCTGTGGGTGGATTTCGCGCGGATCGCGGTCATAAAGCAGGCAGCCCTTCTTGTAATTCTCTCGCGCCGGCCCGAGGATGTGCCCGCACCGGTTGCACAGCCAGCGTTCAGCATCGATATCCAGATCCAGATATTCCGTGATGCGAATTCGGCTCTTCGGCTCGGAATGCCCCTCTTTGCCTTCTCCCGCCTTCATCTCGGCCATCAATGTCGTCCTTTATTCCCGATTCAATTTCCCATCGCCAAATGCATCAATGATCAAATTCCAGCCATCGGGGACAAAATAGGTGGTGTTCACCCCCTCGACCACCGCGCAGCCCTCCACCCGATTGCCCGGCCGCAGCGATTCCCAGCGGTATATCTGCGCCTCTCCATTCCGGCTGCCCCAGAACACTCGCCGCTTCCCCACGTGAGCGTGTGACGAATCCGCCGCTTGCAGCGGCTGTTCGGTGAGATGCGGTTTCGGCATCTGCTTTTTCACGCGCAGGCGAAACAGATCGAGGGCTATGGGACCCGACGGCGCGTTGGCCGCCGTTCGCAGCGCCGCCTCCAGATCTTTCGCGGATTTAAGCGCGGCTTCCGGGCACGCAACCGGAGCCGAAGGCGCTCCCTTGCCGGACATTTCGAATTCGAGCGCATAGCTCACATTTTCAGGGCGAATCCCTTCGCCCAGCAAATCCTGCGCGCCCTCCGATTTCATCTCCTCGAGCATCTTTCGGATTCCGCCCATGGTGTTTTCCGAAATCGATGGCTCCGGCAGTGCGCGTTCGTACACGTGCGAAATATCTGAAACGGATGAGCCAAATGCGCTGAATACCGGGCCGAGCGAAAACATCTGAATGCTTTTCAGTCCCGCTTTGTCCGCCACGCCGCAAGCGAAGAGCCCGCCGTTTCCTCCGTACGCGAAAAGCGTGTGCTTGGATAAATCGCGGCCGATTTCTCTTTGTGCCACGCCAATTACTTCTGCCACCATCTCGAACGCACGATCGATCACCCCTTTGCACGCGTCTTCAGTCGAAAGTTGCAACGGCTGCGCCACCGACCTTTCGATCGCCTCGCGCGCCAGGTCCCGATGAATCGGTTTCGTTCCGCCTAGGAAATAATCCGGATTGATCAGCCCGGCCGTCACGAATGCGTCCGTGAGCGTTGCCTGGTCGCCCCCGAGATCGTAGCAAACCGGGCCGGGATACGACCCCATGCTTTCCGGGCCGAGTTGCACGCCCTTTTTTCCGTCTTCCCGCGGCTTGATCACGCTGCCGCCGCCCAACGCGATTGACCGCAAGTAGGGAAGCGACAACTCCACCGGAATTCCGAACAGGTCCGATGGTTTGCGGTACATCGGCTCGCCGTCTGCGAGCACGCTGATTTTGGCCGTCGTTCCGCCCACGTCCATCGCGATCACGTCTTTCAATCCGCGTGCTTTTGCCTGGTTCGCGCTGCCCAGAATTCCCAGCACCGGTCCCGATTCCAGCGTATCGATCGCCCGGGTCTTCGCGATTCCAGCCACCCCGCCGTTGATGTGGCTCACCAAAAAAGTGCCCGCGTAGCGCGACGTTTCGCGCAGATCGTCCTCGGCCTTGAATAAAGTGGCCGCGAGCGCGCCGTGTGTATACGCGTTGATAACCGCGCAAAAGGCGCGCGTCCGGTCGTCCGAGCTTTTGGACATATCGCTTCCCGCGAGGACGGGAACGGAACCGAGAAAATGATCCGGATACTGCTGATCGATGGTCCGCTTCCAGGCAAGTTCCTGCTGGGGATGGCGGTGCGAATCCTCGAGGCTGATGCAGATTCTGCGCACCCCGCTTTCCAGCAGCAGCCGCGCCGCATTCATGATTGCCGTTTCGTTCGCGGAGCCGCTCAGCCCGATCACATCCCGGCTAGCGAGAAGCCGGTTCAGCACCGCGCTTTCCGTTCCGTTGCCGTAGAGATTCTTCTGGTGCCCCTCGGAAACCAGCAAGCCGATCCGCGGCCCGCGCAGCTCGGCCAGCACATTCGACGTAATCGTCGTCGACCAGCGAATCAGCTCAACTTCTTCGAGTAAGGAAGCCGTATCCGCGAAACCGAGCTTCTCCGCCCCCTGCCCGAGGCAATCGAACAGGCAGACGGTCAAATCGTGCGGGGTGGTGTCGACTTTGACCGAAACCACCTTATCGCCGCCGGTGAAAA
>DATDMO010000062.1:0-8028 GCA_036518755.1 Candidatus Acidiferrales bacterium
GTGGCGGAGGAAAGACTGCTTCACGATCTCAACCAGCGCATCCGCGATGTCCGGCAAGGTCCCGACGGCGCAATCTACTTGCTCACCGACGACGGAAAGCTCTTGCGCCTGACGCCAAAGAAGTAACTGGCGCACCGTGACAACGTTGTGAGTTCGAGGAGCCGGCAGCCCTGCGGCGCAGCCGCAGCCAACCCACCGCCGAAAGTCCACAGAACCCACTTGACAAAATGACATTCATGTCATGCTAGTTTGAAACCGGGCACTACTCTGGCCCAGAAAGGAAGAAGCTAAGGAGCGTTTGCATGACTACGGCAAGCAGCAGCTATCGGCGAGAAGAACGCAACCTGCAGCCGGCGCAGTCAACCGGTCCACTCGGATGCGCCAAAAGAATCCTCGCATCGCGATCGGTTTCTGGTCAATCTGCCTCCATCGATCCCAGCGAGCGCCGCAGCCACAAATCCGAAAGATCTAATCGCCAAAGTCGGCGAATAGAACATGATCCAACTCTATGAAAACAAAGGTTCGCGACCAGTTCTAATCGCCAAAAACCCGCTATCTAGTTTCGCTAATTTTGCCCCGAGCGTTAGTTGGCTCCCTTCGGCGAATTATTCGACAGCTTCTCTGCTTCCTGGCTTCGCCGCCAGGCGTAGTAGCCATCGAGCGCTTTGAGCTTTTCGGCATTGGGAAGCGGAATCGCCTTCGACGGATCGTTGAGATTCATCACTTCCGGCTTGGAGTCGTTGAACGCGGGCCAGGTGGGCATACCCTGCGCGTTCGGGTCGCCCGTCTTGACGAAATTTACCCAGTAGGAGGAAACCGTATCGGAAACGGACCGGTCTTCGGCGCTGGGAGGCATGCTCGGCGTGAAGTTGCCAAACACATAAGAAATTTCCGCGCCGTGCGCCGCGCCCCAGCTCTTGAACTGCGGCTGATCGGGATAGGGTGGCCGGTGGCTGAAATAATAAACGTAGGCCTTGCTGTGGCCGCTCTTCGCTTGCAGCCGCGCCCAGGTCCAAGTGCCCCACCCAAAGGTGGAATCGCGTGCGAGGTCGCGCGCGGAGCGCAGCGTTTCGGCGTCCGAGCCCGTAGGATAAGCGGCCAATATTTTGTCCGCATAATCGCCGTAGCCGCTGTGAACATTTTTCTCGTAAGCCGGCGTGGTAGTGGTGGCAACGAACAGCGCTCCCTCGTCGGAATTGGTGCCGATCAGAATCGGCGTGTCGTTGTAGCGTCCTTCTTCGTAGAGGTTGTATTGATCGCCTGGAAGGACGTAACCATCAAAGGTGGGCCAGAAACCGCCGCCCGCTCCCGGGGTCTGGGCTTTGAGGATGGATTCGGCGGTCATCTTTCGCGCGTCGGCGATGGATTTTGCACCGATCTTGGCGAGAAAAGCTTCGCCATGCTTCTCGGCCACGGAGAGCGGAGGCACGTTCTCGCCGCCTTCGTTCGAGAAGCGAGCGGGCGCGAACGATCCTCCGCTCTCGGAGATTGCGCCTTGGAAAAGGCCCCCAGCGAGCGGCGAAGCGGCCAGCATGCTGACCGCGATTCCACCGGCGGATTCTCCAAAAATCGTGACGCGATTTGGATCCCCACCAAACGCCGCGATGTTGCGATTCACCCATTTAAGTCCGGCGATCTGATCGAGCAGACCGTAATTGCCCGAGTGGCCGTGATTTTCAGCGCTCAGTTCGGGAGTCGCCAAAAAGCCGAACGGTCCAAGCCGATACGCTATGCTGACGAACACCACGCCTTTCTTCGCGAGGTTTTCACCGTCGTATTGCTTAAGAGAAGTACCACCAATCGAAAAGCCACCGCCGTAGATCCAGACCATTACGGCGAGATGATCTTTCGGAGATTTCGCGGGAGTCCAGACGTTGAGGTAGAGACAATCCTCGCTCACGGTAAGGGGATCGAGCCCGAGCGCCGGCATGACGATAGGAACTTGCATGCAGGCTGGAGCGAACTTGTCTGCAGCATGAACGCCCTTCCACGGGGCGGGCGGGTGCGGCGCGCGCCAGCGCAAATCGCCCACGGGCGGCGCGGCAAACGGGATGCCTTTGTAAACCATCACGCCATTTTCGTTTGTGCCTCGCACCAGGCCCGCTTGCGTGCGAACCGGCTTGGACGTCTGCGCCGACGCGGCGGAAGCAAATGCCATAATCGCGAGGAACGCTGCGAACTTGAAAAATCTGACGCTGGTCTTCATCTTTCTCCTCCACCGGCAACGAAATTATTCGGTTGCCGTAAAAAAAAACCACTACACGGCTTTCCTGATAACCAATTCAGGCGGCCGCTTGCGCGGCGTGCGCTGGCCACGTCCGGGGAAGCGCGCGAGCACTTCGCCGTCCCACAGGCGAATGATCCGCTGGCGAAAGAGCCATCTGCCGCCGGATTTCACCAACTGATCGTCGTAATAGCCGGCGAAGCGCAGGGTGTACGGCGGCTCACCCAGGCACTCGGTGACGAAAACGAACGAACGCACCGAGCAGAGTTTGCTATTCCCTTTGACGAGCATTTGGCTGATGTGGTGCTGTCGCCCCGGGAAATTGGGAACGGCCCGAAAATGTTCGGCGAATCGACGGATATTTTCGCGGCCTTCCCAGCGATCCGGTTCTTCAAAGACCTCTTCGATCACGACCGCATCCGGCGTGAAACACGCGACAAGGGCATTGACATCGCCGGTGTCGAGCGCCCACGCGTACTCCGCGAGAAGATCATTCATCGCGATTCGGTCTCTAACGGTTAGCGGCGCAGCTTTCGGCATAGAGGCTACTTGCTCGGTGGCAGCGGAGACTGGATGCGCTCCCTGTGAAGGGGCCACATCTTGAAAAACTCCGCGTAA
Organism: Candidatus Acidiferrales bacterium; assembly: GCA_036518755.1. Taxonomy (GTDB): domain Bacteria; phylum Acidobacteriota; class Terriglobia; order Acidiferrales; family UBA7541; genus Palsa-295. The sequence goes on from DATDMO010000062.1 coordinate 2,843, forward strand.
AAAATGAGAAACGGGAAAGTGACGGCAAGCAGAGCCGATGCGAGCCAAATCTCGAAAGCGTAAGCAGGGGGTCCCGAGTTCACTTTGCCCGTCACCACCGGCGCCAGCGCTCCGTAGATTTCCGCGAGCACCGTTCCGATAGCGGCAGAGGCGATGGTATTCAGAACGCCTTTGAGAGGCTGCGTCAATTTGCCGAAGAGCGATCCATGCATCATGTTCAAAACGATAATTGTGCCGAAGACGAAGGGTATGGGAACGCGCACCATAAAGGAAACCACATCCATCTTCATCAAATACACACCGATATAGAAGGCGAGGCCTCCAACCACGAGAATTGTAATGGTCCACACCAAGCCCAGCAGGGGCTGCTTCATCAATGCCGGAGACTTCGTGAAAGGCCACATATCGAAGTTGAGTGACACGAACATCACCCCGATCACAGTGAGATAAAACACCAGCACGCTCCACGCATTGAATAATCCGTGCGGGTCCAGGGCCGGTACGTACACGGGCGCACCGCGCATGAAACCGTAGTTGAATAACAGGCGGAAAAGCAAATAGTTGATCAGATAGCACGCCACTAGCATGACGAGTCCGGCGGCAACCGGGTTCTTGATCAACGGTGTGAAAGGCCATCCGCCCCACATGATGGCGAGCCAGAAGGTGATGATCACCGATGAAATGATGCACATAGCCAGCATCGGCGGAGGCGGATTAACGCCACCACCCACCGTCAAGAAATGGGCCACGGCCACGATTGCACCAACGGCCAGAGCCAGTAGCGTGAGCAAAATGCCCTTAGCAGGCTGGGGACGCGCCGCGGCAAACGCCGGATACTTGCCGGCCCAGGTGACCGAGATCACAATCTGCATGGGAATGAAGCAGATGGTCAGAAAGGCAACCCAGTTGGCAAATATGGGGAAAGCAAACAGCGCGATGAAACCGAGCGAAACGGCAATTACGAGAAACGAGGCGGCGATTCCGAGGGCTGGTTGCTTCACTTCAGCCTCCTTCTCCCATGGGGCCAGAGAATCCTGCGGACCGCATAAATTCCCCGCATCGGCGAGTCTGATTTTTCAATATCCCACGGTGAATCGCTCGCGATGATGCTGCGGGCGCTCGAGTTCGTCGATCATTGCCATGGCATAATCTTCGAGAGAGATTTTGCTGGCGCCGTTCTCATCGAAGAGGAGATGATCCTTGCCCAGGCGAAACTTACCGGTGCGCTCCCCCGGTGCGATCTGCGAGGAGGGAGCTAGAAAGATCCAATCCAGAGTGGGTTCTTGCTTGAGCAAATAGTAAAGCTCGCGCGTTCCGCGGATTCCCGGCTTGTAGGGTTCATACTCCTTTGGAAATGTGGGTGAATCGAGGTACTCGATCCCCTCCGCCGTTTTCAGGCTGGCCGCGCCGCCGACGCCCAGGAAACGCTTCACGCCTGATTTCTTCACGGCGGCGATAATCGACTTGTGGCCCTGCACGAACTTGTCATAAACCTCGGCACCGGCGACGCCGCGCCCAGGATTGAAAGAGCTGATGACCGCGTCGTGACCGGCAAGAAGCCGCGCGAGATCGTCGGTCTGAATTACGTCGGCTTTTTTTATCGTGAGATTCTTCTGCGGCTGAAGTTTTTCAGGATTGCGGACGATCGCTGTCACCTGATGCCCGCGTTGCAGCGCCTCGGCGAGAATTTTCGAGCCTACGAATCCGCTGGCGCCGATAAGCGCGATCTTCATGACAATTTCTCCCCCACTGCTTCCGCGCACTGTCAGATACGCCAGTTCACCCAATCGATGACGATTGACAGGCTCAAAGAACGGCGGGATTGTACCACCTTCGCATTCCGTTGGATTCACGGAGATAGCCGATGACCGATGCCACCCCGTTTGGCCCTGAAAGCCCGCTGCTGCGCGAACCTCAGCTCGAATTCGCCTTTGAAGTGCGCTTGCGTTTCACGCGCGTGCAGAATATCGCGAATATGCCGACGGGCGCGGGGCGCGGGGCAGTTTACGTCGATAGCGGAGAATTTTCGGGTCCGCGCCTGCGCGGGAAAGCTGTGCCGAATAGCGGCGGAGATTACTCGTTGTTTCGTCCCGATGGAGTGCTCGCATTCGATGCGCGATACATGCTTCAGGAAGACGACGGCACGCTGATCATGCTTTACAACCGGGGATACCTGTGGGGCCACAAGCCGGATACGATGGAACGTTTGCGCGCGATGGCATTTGCCGGAGGTCCAGCGGTCGATCCCTCGGAATATTACCTGCGCGCTTTTCCGACGTTCGAAGTGGAAAAGGGCAAGCACGACTGGCTGATGCGTTTCGTTTTTGTTGGCATCGGCGAGCGCAAAGCAGACGGCAATCTGATCCGCTACTATTCGCTGCTATAGGTCTCGCATCCAATCGAGAGGAATGATCAGGCGGGTATCTCATCAGAGGCCGAGGACACTCCCCTGAGTGTGATAGGCTTGTCCTTCGCGGAATGCTTGCGCCTGGGCCGGCACGCTCAGCGCTTCCTTCGGCTCGACTTTCCGCAGCGGTCCCCAGCGAGAATCCACGGAGAAGCCCATGAGCGCCCCTGCAACTGAAGTCGCCGGAATGCCCCGAACCGATAAATACTTCTGCGAAACTCCCAACGACCCATGCGCCATCGTGATGTTCGGCGCCTCAGGCGACCTGGCAAAACGGAAACTGCTGCCCGCCCTTTACGACTTGGAGGTCCATGCTTGTCTGGCGCCGCGTTTCCGGCTGCTCGGATTTGCGCGCACGGAAATGGGTGACGACGAATTCCGGCGCAAGACCGAGGAGGGCTTACCGAAGCCCTCGGATGGGCCGCGCGCCGTCGACAAGCGCGAAGGGTTCCTCAGCCAGCTTCACTACTTCACCGGCAACTATGACGATCCCGAATCCTACCGGCGCCTTGCTGGGCGCTTGGACGAACTCGATCGCCAGGATCAGCTGGCTGGGAATCGGCTCTTCTATTTGGCCACACCTCCCGATGTATACCCGCACATCATCGAGCAATTGGGCCGCGCAGGTCTGGCGAGACCGAAGAACGGCGAATCGTGGACGCGGGTGATTATCGAAAAGCCTTTTGGGCATGATGGCGCGTCCGCGCGCGAACTCAACGCGAAGGTGCTCCGCGTATTCGATGAATCGCAGGTCTATCGCATCGACCATTATCTCGGCAAGGAAACGGTGCAGAACCTGCTCGTTTTTCGTTTTGGCAACGGAATCTTCGAGCCGCTGTGGAACCGCAATTACATCCACCACGTTCAAATCACCGCGTCGGAATCGCTGGGCGTTGAGCGCCGCGCGGCGTTCTACGAATCGGCCGGGGCAATGCGGGACATGATTCAGAGCCACGTGCTGCAACTCACCTCTTTGGTCAGCATGGAATCGCCCGCGCGATTTGACGCCACGGCAGTTCGCAACGAAAAAATCAAGGTTCTGCAATCGATCCGGCCATTTGAGGCGGATACCATTTCAACTTCGGTCGTGCGCGGCCAATATGGTCCCGGAACCATCGACGGGAAAGCGGTCCCCGGGTACCGACAGGAGCCGGGCGTGAAATCCGATTCCGGGACGGAGACGTTCGTGGCCTTGAAGCTGTTCGTCGATAACTGGCGGTGGAGCGGCGTGCCGTTTTATCTGAGGTCCGGCAAACGCCTGGCGCGGTCTAAGGCCGAGGTCGCCATTCGTTTCAAGCGAGCGCCGCACATGGTTTTTCAGGGCGAAAGGACGGCGCCCAATTCCCTGGTCCTCAACATACAGCCGGACGAGGGCATCTCGCTCTGTTTCGGCGCAAAGTCGCCCGGTTCGCAGATGCACATTGAGCCGGTCACCATGGATTTTCAATACAAGCGAGCTTTCGGCGCAGGGTCGCGCGAGGCCTACGCGACGCTGATCAACGATTGTATTCGCGGCGACGCCACGCTTTTTGATCGCGCCGACAGCGTCGAGGCCGCGTGGGCCCTGGTGGACCCGATTCTCGACGCGTGGAAAAGCTCGCCCCCGCCGTCATTTCCCAACTATGCAGCGGGAAGCGGTGGGCCGAAAGAAGCGGACGATCTTGTCGCCACCGAGGGACAGCGCTGGTGCGAACTATGAGGCGCATCTTGTCTGGAAAGTCCGATCAAGCCGAGTCTCGGCATTTGTGGGAGCGAGGATGATTCTTGCCGGCGATATAGGCGGGACGAAAACAAATCTCGGCCTATTTGACGCGCCGCAGGGTGCGCTCGTCAAAGTGACCGACAAGCGATACGTCAGCCACGAGCACACGGGCCTCGACGAGATCGTCAAGGACTTCATCTGCGGCACCAAGGCGAAGATCACAGCCGCGTCGTTTGGAATTGCCGGACCCGTGGTGGACAATCGCGTTCACACCGGAAACTTGCCGTGGATTATCGACGGCGCAACCCTCGCGAAGGAGTTGGGGCTGGATCGCGTTCGCCTGCTGAACGATCTTGAGGCGACGGCTCACGGCGTCAGCATGATGCAGCCGATCAACCTCGAGAGGATTTACGCGGGCGTGCCGGCTCAGCAGGCGCATCGAGCGGTGATCGCTGCAGGGACGGGATTGGGGGAGGCCGTTCTTTTCTGGGACGGCACCAAGCACCTGCCTATGGCTACCGAGGCAGGTCACGCCGATTTTGCTCCGCATACCAATCAGCACGCCGAGCTCTGGAAATTCATCAAGAGCCGTAACGAGTTCGCGAGCGCCGAGATGGTGCTTTCCGGCCGGGGATTCCGAACCATCCACGAATTCCTGAGCGCCACGGTCCGACATCCCAGCTTCGATGATCCCTCGACTGATCCCGCGCGGGAGATCACGCAACAGGCCATGGCGGGGCAGTGTCCCGTGTGCGTCGCGACGCTGGATCTGTGGGTGGAAATTTACGGTTGCGAAGCGGGAAATCTAGCGGTACGAAGCGTTGCGCGAGGCGGCATTTACGTGGCGGGCGGCATCGCGGTGAAAATATTGCCGAAGCTAAAAGAAGGAAAGTTCGTCGCGGGTTTCAAGCACAAGGAAAAGATGGCGTATTTCCTCGAGCAGGTTCCCATCCACGTGATCCTGGACGAAGAATGCCCGCTAAAGGGCGCAGTGTACGCGGCGTGGAAGAATCTGTAAAACGATCTTCACACGTCGCGCAATGAATGGTCACTCGCCCTTAGGTCCATTTGTCGATT
>DATDMO010000063.1:0-4881 GCA_036518755.1 Candidatus Acidiferrales bacterium
TCTCTTGGTCACTATGATCGGGGACATTGTTCTGCTGTGAAAGAACCGTAACGCGCCGTTCGATGACGAACGTGGCGCGTTGTTACTCGTCGTGTACGTTCTCGCCGGCGACAGTCTGCCACCGGCTGTGGCGCGCCGAACCGATTTACTAAGGAAGGTTTTCTATGGCTGACCCAATAGTGGCGAGCAGCCAATCTGGCAATCGGTCGCATCAGGAGAGGGTCTGGATCCGTCGGCGGAATTTTCGCACGGGCTTGGATAAGCATTACCCGGAGGAAGCGCCCGACGCGACCGGCTACGTCATGCTTGCCGAGCGCCGCTCAGGTAGCTGGCGTTAAATGATTAACAATGACTATAGAGGGGTGGTCGTCAATCGCCGCAAAGAGGAGCTGAGATGTTGGATCTGCCAAGCTTCCCGGATGTCGACCTGTGTACGGGCTGATTGTGCTGTTGTCGGGGTGATCACTAATAATAAGGAGACATTATGGACGATATATGGCCCCGTTTCTTTGGCGACTTGGTCGACCGGATCAGTGGGCCGATGAAGTTCAGGCTTGTGCTGCAGCCGCTTATGGCTGCGTTTTTCGCGATTCGCTCGGGTTTGAATGACGCTAAAGCCGGCAAGCCGCCGTTTTTCTGGTCCCTAATCTCGGACCCAGCCCACGACGCCGACAGGATCAAAGACGGATGGAAGAGTGTCGGGAGAGTTTTCGTGCTGGCGCTGGTGCTCGATGTCGTGTACCAGATTATCGCCGAGCACTTCGTCTATTCGGGTGAAGGCGATCACCGTCGCGGTCGTGCTGGCGCTTGTGCCCTACCTGATTCTGCGCGGGCTGGTCACTCGTACGGCGCGATAATCTACCAGACGAAAGGTTGAGAAACGTCAGAGCTGGCGCTTTCTGGGCATCACGACTAAACGAAGGAGACACCCGGCTTACTCAACGAGATCGCAAAATCGAAAAGAGGTACGACGAAGCGTGCGCGATGGATGGAAGGAACAGCCAGCTATTTGCGGTTGATCAAGTCCGCAGAGATTGCTTCTCACCCATAGCTCACTGCTCAACCATCTTAGACCAAAGTCCAATATACAGCGAACAGAGATAACGGAGATTTCGAACAAGCCTCTGTTACCTACTGTCCAATTTTCTTGTGTGGGAAGGTATCCAATGGCCAACATAACAGTGCCGATGGATCGACCGGGCGATTCGCCGCATCCCGACATGGTCTGGATTCCCGGCGAGACTTTTCGCATGGGCTCGGAAGACTTTTACCCGGAAGAGCGTCCAGTGCACGAGGTGAGCGTCGATGGCTTTTGGATCGATCGCTACACGGTTACCAACGAGCAGTTCGCGCGCTTTGTCGACGCAACCGGTTACGTCACGCTTGCCGAGCGCCCACTTAATGCCGCGGACTTTCCCGGCGCGCCGGTGGAGAATCTGGTGCCGGGCTCGATGCTGTTTCACAAAACCGCCGGTGCGGTGGATCTGCGCAACTACGCCAACTGGTGGGTCTGGGCGCCGGGCACAAGCTGGCGCCATCCGCTCGGGCCCGGCTCTTCACTTGACGGCATCGAACAGCACCCCGTGGTTCACGTTGCTTACGAGGATGGCGAAGCCTATGCCCGCTGGGCCGGCAAAGAGCTGCCCACCGAAGCCGAGTGGGAGTTCGCCGCGCGCGGCGGACTCGACGGCAAGAAGTTCACCTGGGGTGATGAGCATTCTCCCGGCGGCAAAGCGATGGCCAACAGTTGGCAGGGAGAGTTTCCTTGGCAGAATCTGCTCGTCGACGGCTACGAGGGAACTTCGCCGGTCGGAGCCTTCCCGCCCAACGGCTATGGGCTCTATGATATGGCCGGCAACGTGTGGGAATGGACCTGCGATTGGTTTGTGCCGCGCCACGCCGACGAAGTCGTCAAACCCTGTTGCGGCCCTGCAGTCAATCCGCGCATTCAATCGCCGGATAAAAGCTACGATCCGGCGCAACCGCAATTTCGTATTCAGCGCAAAGTCGTCAAGGGCGGTTCTTACTTATGCGCGCCCAACTATTGTTTGCGTTATCGCCCCGCGGCGCGCCAGCCGCAGATGATCGACACCGGCATGAGTCATATCGGCATACGCTGCATCGTCCGCAGGGCAAAGAAGGATTGAGTGGCAAGGGACGATTGCTCCAGCGCTCGGAGCCTGCCCTGAGTTCCGAAGAAGCGCCCGTCCACGGCGAGCCACACGGAAGCCTGAAGAACGATTTTTGAAAAGGGAAAATAACTCATGGCAGAACAAACCGTAGCGAAAAATTCGTTTCTCGACCGACTGCGATTATTTTCAAAACTTCCGCTCGGGCGCCGGCAACAATCCCTCAATATATTGAGGCTCCTCAATACGTTGAAGATTTCATAGCTTTCCGTTAAGCGTTCGCCTTCTCTCGGTTGTTTCCTATCTTCAGGAAAAGACAAAGCAACTTGTCCCGTCGTCGCTTGGTTTACGAACTGGCACGAAGCCTGCCCTAGTACATTCGGCGTAAGTCCTGGCTGAGATCGAGCGTTCAACGGGTACTCGACCGAATCTGTCGGAGGATCAACGCTATCAGAACGTGCGTATTATTGCGGTGTACGACACCAATCAAATCCCTGCGCTGCGCAGTTAGCGGCATCGCGTGCGCGGGCAGTGAATAGACAACTAACTCCTGGATACGCTTTGTCGGAGGAGGGAAAACCATCATGGCGCCACGACCTTTAGCGATTAGCGTCTTCGTCATTGCACTTCTGACGCTGGGCGCTTGCCAGAAAAAAGAAGAACCGAAGAAACCACCAGCGGAGGACGCAGCTAAGAAGGAAGCCGCCGCATTTCAGGCAGAGCCGGCCGGGCCGCAGCCCAATGCCGAGCGCAACGCCTATTTCGGCGAAGAGCACATCCACACCAGCTGGTCGGTGGACGCCTGGGTCATGGGCAACCGCATCACCGGGCCGGGCGAAGCCTACAAGTACGCCCAAGGGCAGACGATCAAGCACCCGATGGGCTTCGACATCAAGATCGACACGCCAATGGATTTCATGGGCGTGACCGACCACGCGGAGTACGTGGGCGTCACCAAACAGGCCAACACGCCGGGATCCTACGTGAGCAAGCTGCCCGAGGCGCAGCCCATGATCATGAAGGACCCGAGCAGCTCGGAAGAACAAAACAGAGTGTTCTCGTACCTGCTCAGTCTCGCTTCTAAGCCGCCGGTGAAGGCATTTATGGACCCGAAGGTAACTTCCACGGTGTGGAAGGAAAACGTCAAGCTCGCCGACGAGAACAACCATCCCGGCAAGTTCACAGCGTTCTGCTCGTACGAATGGACGTCGATGCCCGGCCAGCGCAACCTGCACCGCAATATCTTCTTCAAGGACTGCGCGAAGGTGCCGGACTATCCATTCAGCGCGCTCGACTCCAATCGCCCCACGGACCTGTGGAACTGGATGGACGGGCAGCGCAAGGCGGGCAACGAACTGCTCGCGATTTCGCACAACGCCAACGTGAGCGATGGGTGGATGTATCCGATCGACGTCGACAACACGACCGGGCGGCCGATCGATGCTGCCTGGGCTGCCTCCCGCGACCGCAACGAGCGCCTGGTCGAGATCAAGCAGGGGAAGGGACAATCGGAAACGCATCCCCTGCTGTCGCCGAACGACGAGTTCGCCGGCTACGAGCTATACGAGGCAATTCTCGGCCTTCCGGCCAACGTCGGTCGAATCGATCACATCACGGGCAGCTACGCGCGCCAGGCGTACAAGGACGGCATCACCCTGCAGGATGTCCGCGGTTTCAACCCTTACAAGTTTGGCATGGCGGGCGGCTCCGACTCCCACAATACAGGCAGCCCCTACCGCCAGGACAACTTCTACGGCCTGCACGCCGACGCCGACGGGACGGTCGAACGGCGCTTTGCCGGTGTCCTTATCGGCGGCACCATGGACGTACGCCTGGAGAACCCGGGCGGGTTGACCGGCGTGTGGGCGGAGGAGAACACGCGAGCCTCGATCTTTGACGCGATGTACCGCAAGGAAACTTTCGGCGTCAGCGGCCCACACATCAAGGTGCGCTTCTTCGCCGGCTGGGGCTACAACAAGGACATCGTGAATTTCAAGGACTGGGTGAAACAATCCTATTCAGTTGGGGTCCCCATGGGCGCCGACTTGCCTCCCATGCCGTCGGGGGGAAAGGGGACGGCGCCGAGCTTCGTCGTCTGGGCGGTGAAGGACCCGACCTCCGCCAACCTCGACCGCATCCAGATCATCAAAGGCTGGACGCAGAACGGCCAGAGCTTCGAAAAGATATTCGACGTTGCCTGGGCCGGCGACCGCAAAGCTGACAAGTGGTCCGGCAGGGTTCCCGCTATCCGGAGCACGGTGGATCTTGAGAAAGCCACCTACACGAACGACGTCGGCTCGGCGGAACTCAAGACGGTGTGGACCGATCCGGACTTTAACCCGAGCCTGCACGCGTTCTACTACGCCCGCGTCCTGGAGATTCCGACGCCGCGCTGGACCCTTATTCAGTCCGTGAAATCCGGACTGCCCCCGCCCGACATCGTGCCGCTCACGGGGCAGGAACGCGCCTGGACTTCGCCGATCTGGTACACGCCGTCGGCCGAGGCGCGCAAAACCACACAGGCCGGAATGACCGTTGCCGAACTGCAGAAGAAGGGCGCAACCCCGTTGGGTGACGCACAACTGAAGGCGCTCATCGTCGGCAAGGCCTTCTGGGTGCGCAACAACGTGACAGGAGAAGAATTCAGCCAGAACTTCACGACCGAAGGTCACACGATCGTATTTCGTATCGGCAAAAATGCCGTCGTTCCGAGCGGCTATGGCAACGTCGAGCGTGGCGGCTACCAGGGGAC
>DATDMO010000064.1:0-4632 GCA_036518755.1 Candidatus Acidiferrales bacterium
AAGGAAGAATGGAAAGGCATCACTGACGTTATCCCGCGAGGCGTCGAGAGTCGTGAGCGGCGAAGCGGGCCCGCCGTCCGCGGCGACCCGCATCACCGTGCCAGGGGCTTCTGCGAAGATGATTACGCCGTCGCGGTTCCACGAACCTCCAACCACGGCGCCCGACGCGTCGCACAGGATCTGCGCCCGACCGCCCGAAATGCCGATCTTCTTAAGTTTTCCATCGCTTTGAAACACCACGAACTTGCTGTCGGACGACCAGAAAAACGGCGAAAATCCACCTGACGATTCAGAACCCGGCAAAGGGCGTGCATCGAGCGAATCGAGGGGACGAATCCACAGGCGGGCGACGCCATCGGACCCTGTCGCGGCGAAAGCCAGCTGGCGGCCGTCAGGTGACACCGCAACGTGCCGTTGATCGACATGGCTGTCTTGTCAGGCAGCGGAATTTGTAAACGCATCGGCTCGCCAGGAGCGGGCGGCACTTCTCGGAAATGAATGAAAGCGAGGGAGGCCAAACCGACAGAGAGCAGAACCGCCACCGCCCACGGTAACGCACGGCGCCACAGCGGTGCTACAGTATCTTCACCGCGTCGTCGGCGGTCACCTTCACATTCGAGGGCTTCAGGTCCCGGTGCACGATCCCCCGCTCGTGCGCGTATTCCAGCGCCTCACAGATTTGCTTGGCAATCGGCAGCGCTTCCTCAATCGGAATCGCACCAGAACGGATTCGGTCGGCCAGCGTCGGCCCTTCCACCAACTCCATCACCAGCGCATGAGTGGCGCCGGAATCTTCCAGGCCGTAGATCGAAGCGATGTTGGAATGGTTTAGCGACGCAAGCGACTTTGCTTCGCGCTGGAACCGCGCCATGCGCTCGGCGTCGCGCGCAAACGCCTCAGGCAAAACTTTGATCGCCACATCGCGCCCCAGCTTCGCATCCCGCGCGCGATACACCTCCCCCATCCCGCCCGCACCTATAGCGGCGAGAACTTCGTAGGGGCCCAAGTGGTCGCCGGGCTGAATGGGCATACGCCCCCGCACGCACGAGAATGCCGCACAGTATAACGTGAAGGATATTTACGAATTGTGATTTTTCGGAGTGGGCTATTGCCCTTGCGGAAAGTTCTTTGCGGCTTCCTGCGCTGTCGGGTAAATCTCGATGACTTTATGCACCTGGGTTAGCTTGAGCACGCCGTCGACCATGCCACTGACACCCGCCAGCCGCAGCGTTCCGCCGCATTTCTTCAGCCTCGAATAGGACTTCACGATTTGCCCGACGGCCGCGCTATCTACGTGTTCCACGCCCGAGAGATCGAAGATGAAGCTCTTCTGGTCGCGCGCGATGTGCGATTCCACTTCGCTCTCCACTTGACGGCAATCCGGACCCATTAAGAATCGGCCCGTCATTTCGAGCACTACGATTCCAGGCTCAATCTGCTTCTTTGCGAATTTCATCCTGGCGGTCTCCGCGTCTACGAATCCTCGTACGGGAATTGACGGATCATGCGTATGCAGTCGGACAATGCTTCCAGCACCGAATGGCCCCAGCCTGTCGGCACGATTGCGGCAGTCTTTTGGTTCACTTGCTTATCCGCTTCCGCGAAAAAGCGCGAGTGCTGCGACGCCGGTTGCTCGGCATACTCGCGCACCGTAATTCGGAATTCGATTTCGCGCCCGCCCTGCTTCTTTTTCATTGAATAGAACGAGAGTTGAGCCAGTTCGTCGGAAGAATCTGCTTGCGCGTACGTCCACTCCGGCACGGCGCCCCTCCTTGCCAAATAAACTGCCGGATTATAACTCACGAACCGCGCTTTCTGATGGCAAGTGGCGCCGACGACTCGATCCCTTATCTCGAGCCTGATGGCCACAAATAATTAGAGGATGATCAAAGACGTTTGCGAACTGTCTGGGAAATCCGCGGGCTGTAGGAAGTGAACGGAGTGGTTCTTCTCGGCCGGGACGATTACTTCGAAGGCGGAGGCGTCCCCTGCCCTGCGTCCTGCAGCGCTTTTGCGAGTTCCGGATGCTCTGCCAGAACCTCTATCATGGATTCGCGCCCCATTTGCTGCCCAAGCGACTGACCATCCTGCTGGAGCTCGATCGTCAACTTCGGCAGCGCGCTCACAGCCTTCTGGCCAAGAGGCGTCTCGTAAAACGCGATGAGACCCTTGATGTCTTCGTCGGAGAATTGTTCGTCGTATCGAGCGACGGCGAGGTCTACAAGACGTTTGGTATCGAGTTTCGAACGAAACTTCTCAAAGAAAAGATCAACCAACTTTTCACGATACTCGCCAGGCGGGAAAGAGTTGGTCAAAACGGGCTTGAGGCTCTTCTGCATGTTATCCATGACTTGCTGCATCAGTGTCGTTGTGCCCGTGGCCTCCAACAGACGGCGAATGTCGGCCTCCTTGGCGGGATCGATTTTCGCCGAAGCAGCCGGCGCGACGGCCGGAGGCGGCACCGGGCCAACCTGGTACTGGATTTGGGCAGCTTGCAGAGACGCACCCATTACAAAGAGGACCATGGCAGCCAAAGCTTTCATCGAAGCCTCCTACCGATGAAGCCATGGTAGCCGATTTCCCGATGGCGCGGTCCAACCGCTCCGACGCCTGTGTCGCGCCGGTAATCAAAGCAGGCACGGGAACAATGACAAGACCGTCCACACTTCCTTCGAATCGGGACGGTATGGCAAAAGTCCACAGCAACTCATTCTTGCCACGAGTCCTTTCGTCCACGAAGATGGAGCCATGTTCCACAGGAGCGCAGTTCGGGCGCAGTCAGCAGCCCTCTCAGGGGCGGGCACCCGTCTGCTTCTGCCGCTCCCTCACCGGTTTCCCCCTGATCGACACAAGGGCCGAGTAGAACATGACGCAACTCATTCCAAACAAAGGACGGCGGCACAGTCTACTCGTCACTCTTTTGAGAGGGGTTGTTCTCTTGACGAGAACCAATATCGCTCTTCAACAACTGAATAAGCCGTGGTCTCGAGCGCATAGCTTTGGGCAGCGCCCTTCGTTCCGGCGTCTGGCCGCAGTCGAAGTCTGCCGCGCGCCTGAGGCTCTATTGTGGGTTGGGTCCTTCTGTCACCTGAACCAAATCGTCGGGACGGAGCCATTTGGTAAACGCGCTCTGCACTTGGGCAGCGTTCAGTTCGACGTAATGGTGCGCGGCGACGCTCGGCTCATCCAGCGGCAATCCAATCGTGGCACGGGAGATCAATCCGCCCGCAATGCGCCGGACGCTCTCCTCTCCCAGAGGAATTTGCCGCAAGAGCATCGCCTTGGCCTGCCGCAAATCTTCCGCACTCACGGGTGCCGTCTGCATTGCTTTCAGATCGCGCACCACTACGGCGCGCGCCTTCGACACGTTTTGCGGATCGCAAGCATACTCCACGCGGTAGACGGAGCGCGTCTTGCCCACACCGAATGAAGATGATACGAAGTAGACCAGCCCGGAGTTCTCGCGCAAATCCTGATACAGCCGCGTGGCGTAAAAGCCGCCCCCGAGGACGTGGTTTCCCAGTTCAAGCGCGTAGTAATCCGGATTGAATCGATTCAGGCCCAGGGTTTCCGCCAGAGTCGCATTTACTTGCACGCGGCTCTTGTCCGGCACCGCTGTCACTGCCGGCGTGTTTGCCGGCACCGGAGGCAGATCGGTCTGTGGAGTTGGCCCGGATGCTTTCCACTCTCCAAAATATTTCTCCACCGCGGCCTTCGCCTGCTCCGGCGTTACCTTGCCGATCACCACGATCATCGTGAGATCCGGCCGGAATACATGCTGGTAGTAATCCGTTACGTTCTCCATTACGAGCGATTTCACCGTGGCCGGTGTGGCCTCGCGCAATTCTGGGTCGTCTTTCGGATACAGGGCTGAGTCCAATGCTCGCGACGTCAAGTAGTCAGGACTCTGCAGTTGCCCCGCGACTGCGCCTTCCGTCTGACGCTGCACCACTTTGAAGGCATTCCCCGGCAGCGCGGGACGCAACTCGTTGTCGGCCAGCAACTCCATACCCCGTTCGAAATGATCGCTCAGAACGTTCAGAGAAAAATCCGTTCCTGCGGATTCGTCGGCTCCGATATCATCGAGCGCCTTCTGAAACGCGATGCGGTCCAGGGATTGTGTTCCGTACACGAAAAGTTCATCGAGAACGCTGCTGACGCCTTCTTGTCCCTGCGGCGTCTGCAGGTCGGCATTATTCTTGATGTGACCTAGCACCGTGACGGAGTTGCTGATGGACTCCGGTTGCACGATCAGCTTGATGCCGTTCGGCAGCGTGTCAACGGTCGGATGAATGGTCAGATCCGGAATCGCCAGCCGCGTTACGGCGTCCTGCGCCCACGCGGGCAATTCGACTGGCCCTTTCGGGGTGGCCGCCAGCGACTCCTGCCCTCCAAAAGATTTTGACGAGACCGGTCTTCCGGACGGCTGCGGCGTCAATACAGCCTCGATTGCGTTGCCCGGCACCAAATATTTCCGGGCTACGCGGTTCACGTCTTCGACCGTCACTTTTTCTATGGCGCGAATATCGTCCTCCGGCGATTGCCGGCCCTCCACCGCCAACGCGTTGGACCATTCCATCGCCAGGCCAGAGATGGAGTTCTTCTGAAACTCTTCCTCGGCCACCTCGTGGC
>DATDMO010000065.1:0-10296 GCA_036518755.1 Candidatus Acidiferrales bacterium
GCAGGTGTTGTACAGCATGAGATCCGCTTCGGCAGGATTTAGGGCCGCCGAATAGCCGCGACCCAGAAGCACGCCGGCAACTTTTTCGGAGTCGTGGACGTTCATCTGGCATCCGAGTGTCTCGATGAAAAAGCGTTTGCCTGCAACTACCTTGGAAGTTCGGTGGTCCGATGACGCGCTCCCGACGGGGGCGACGTTTTGAAGGATGTCCGCGGAGAGCGCCGGCGTCTGACGTGAAGCGAGCGATTCGAGCGCGATATCGAATTGCTTGTTCATCGCTTTCGATTCAGTCTAACACAGCGAGGAATAACCCGCAGACCGGCACAACGTAAACTCTTCGAATCGCCCGTCTGGCGCTACCAGCCCAAAACCCAGGCAAAAATCAGTGGGGCCACAATCGTCGCGTCCGATTCGATGACGAATCGCGGAGTATCCACGCTAAGTTTTCCCCAGGTGATTTTCTCATTGGGCACGGCGCCTGAATAGGAGCCGTAACTGGTGGTCGAATCGCTGATCTGGCAAAAGTAGGCCCAGAGGGGAACGTTCTCGCGGCGCAGATCCTGGTGAAGCATGGGAACCACACAGATGGGAAAATCTCCGGCGATACCGCCGCCAATCTGGAAGAAACCGAGCGGCGTGACCGCTGCTGTTTCCGTGTACCAGCGGGCCAGCTCGATCATGTACTCCACGCCGCCGCGTACGGTGGTGGGACTTTTAACCTTGCCGCCAATCACTTGCGCCGCGAACATGTTGCCAAGCGTGGAATCTTCCCACCCGGGCACGATCATGGGGAGATTCTTCTCGGCGGCAGCCAGCATCCAGCTATCTTCCGGGTCGATCTGATAATACTGCTCGAGTTTTCCGGACTTCAGAACCTTGAAAAGGAACTCGTGAGGGAAGAAGCGCTGGCCGGTGCGGTCGGCCGCATACCACTCTTCGATCACGACACGCTCGATACGACGCATTGCTTCTTCTTCGGGAATGCACGTATCCGTCACGCGGTTCAAGTGATGTTCGAGCAGTTCGACTTCCTGGTGGGGCGTAAGATGCCGGTAGTGCGGAACACGCTTGTAGTGATCGTGCGCGACCAAATTGTAAACGTCTTCTTCGAGATTGGCGCCAGTGCAGCAGATGCCGTGAACCTTATCCTGGCGAATCAGTTCCGCAAGGGAAAGCCCGAGCTCGGCCGTGCTCATTGCGCCCGCAAGCGTAATCAGCATTTTTCCGCCGCTCGATAGATGCTTCACGTAAGCTTCGGCCGCATCGATCACCACCGCCGCGTTGAAATGGCGGAAGTGATGCTTCATGAAATTGGAAATTGTCTTATCTGAGCGCTTTTCAGCCGTGGCCGTCCACTTCTCCTTCACCGTGATCATCAGTCTCTCCTTGTCTGGATCGAGATTCGAAACACCCGTAGCGCGAGGGTGATATGCGAGGAGAAACGGCTAAAAGTAACTGGCGGTATATCTCAAGAGCCTGAAAAACTTATGCGGAGAAATATGATATTGAAACGCGCCGTAGTGCAATCTGTTGGGCACTGGATCATAGATAGCACATTTCCATCTTTGCAGCCTACGAAATCTTTTGCGAGATCGAAAGGTCGAGCAGGCCCTGGCGACGCAAGAATCGCAGGCGGAGCGCGATAACCGCACGAGGCCGGCCCCAAGGCGCGTCTCTGTACTATAAGAGCAACTAAATCCACGTCTTCTGGCTTCATAAGTTTGAATCTGCGGAGTGCGTGTGCTACGGTAGATTTGCCCGGCACAAAAACTATTTTCTGGGGGAAACAATTTCCAGCCTGGCGTTTCTTCTTTTCGCCAACCCGCTGACTCTTCTTGAGCAAACGAGCGGCGTGGCACGCGTTATTCTGGGCCTCTTACTGTTCCTATCCGTCTTTTCCTGGGCGCTGATTCTCCAAAAATCATATCAGCTCGGCGGCATCGATCGAAGGACGGCCAGATTCCTACAAATGTTCCGCTCGGGGCGCGGCCTTTCCGACCCGAATACGCTGCGAGCCGGAGTCGGCGGCACGCCGCTCATCTCCGTGTATGCTGCCGGCTACCGGGAACTCGAGCAGCAAATCGGTGGACCGCAGTCACGGGTGCCCTCCGGCGCAAACAGGATTAGAAATGCCAATGCGGTAGGGGTCGAGATGCAAGTGGCAGCGGGCGAGGAGGTCCGGCGGCTGGAAAAAGGAATGTCGACGCTCGCCACCATCGCCTCGGTCTCACCGTTTATCGGGCTATTTGGAACGGTCTGGGGCGTGATGGACGCCTTCTCTGGCTTAGGCGATGTGGGTGCGGCAAGTTTGCGCGCAGTGGCCCCGGGTATCTCCGAGGCGCTGATCACCACGGCGGCGGGCCTGTTCGCCGCGATTCCCGCGCTGATCGCCTACAACCACTACTTGCACGGGATTCGCGCCGTCGCCGCCCGAATGTCCGATTTCGCCGCGGAGTTCGTGGCGAAGGTCGAGACCTTGTACAGTTCGTAGACGCCCATGCCTCAGACCCAGCGCGAAGTCGGCACCTCCCTATCCGACATCAACATGGTGCCGTTTATCGACGTGGTCTTGGTGCTGCTGATTATTTTCATGATCACCGCGCCGATTTTGCAATCCGGCATCGATGTGGACGTACCGAAGACGAAGACTGTGAAAGAGCTGACCGAGGTGCGAATGGTAGTGACAATCGACCGCGGGCAGAAAGTCTACTTGAACGACAAGCCGGTGAACATCCACGAGATTGGGCAGAAGGTTGTCTCGCAATCGCGCGATCCGAAGCGCCAGTCCGTATACGTGCGGTGCGACGAAACGGTGCCGTTCGGAAGCTGGGCTACGGTCGTGGATGCTTTGCGGCAATCGGGCATCACAAATATCAGCGTGGTGACGCAACCGATCAGCGAGCGCCCGCAAACACAATGAGATGGCAACGATCACCGCAATCCGCCAGGACCCCACGCTCAAGCGGTTCGTCTATGCATCCATCGGATTGCACTGCATCCTGGTGGCCTGGATCGTGGTGCCGGCGATATTTGTCGGCCATCACGCGGACTGGGGCGGACCGGGAGGCTCGGTGACCGTCAACGTGGTGGGCAGCGTTCCGGCGATTCCGCTCCCTCAGCCCGATGTCGAGTCGATGAATCGCGTGGTGGATAACTCGAAGGGACTATTTCAAACCGAGCCCAAGCCGATACCAAAGCCCGAGCCCGACGCTACGCCGATACCCAAATTCCAAAAGACCAAGCCGCCGAAATATGTTACGCGACCTTCGAAGGTTCTCGAGAATCCCACGCCGCCGCCACCGAATGCGGTTCCCTACGGCGGAGGCGGCACGCCAACCGTTCCCCGAACTTCTTTCGCAATGGGCAGCGGCAACACGCAGGCGAGTCTGGGATTCACGGGCACCGCAGGGGGAGATTTCGGCTCGCGCTTTTCGTGGTATGTGGAAGCCGTGCAGAGGCGGGTCAGCGGCAATTGGCTGCAATCGAGCGTGGACCCTAGCGTGAGCACGGCGCCGCGTGTGGTGGTCACCTTCACCATCTTGCGGGACGGCACGGTAACCAACGCCCAGATCACGCAATCCAGCAACAACTATTCCGTGGATAATTCGGCGCTGCGCGCCGTGCGCGATTCGAGTCCTCTCGACCGGCTGCCCGGCGGGTATCAAGGGTCGAGCGTGAATGTCGAGTTCTGGTTCGATTTTCATCGTTAACAAATACACCGTACGAAAAGGTTCTTATATTATGAATATGAAACGGGAATCCGCGCTTTTCCTGATCTTGGCTTTGATCGCCGCATGCGGCGCAGTTGTCTCGGCGCCTGCGGCCGCCGCGCAAGACTGGTTCAAAACAGGCACAGGCTTGGGCGTGACCAAGGCCCGAGTGGCCGTGCCTGATGAGGGCAGCCGGTCAACTTTCACGCAACCCCTGCCCAAAACCTTTCACGACGTGCTCTGGGCTGATTTGCAGTATTCGGGTGTCCTCGATCTTGTGAGCCCCAGCTTCTATCCCTT
The DNA here is from genome assembly GCA_036518755.1 of Candidatus Acidiferrales bacterium. Lineage (GTDB taxonomy): Bacteria > Acidobacteriota > Terriglobia > Acidiferrales > UBA7541 > Palsa-295. The sequence continues at coordinate 4,011 of DATDMO010000065.1, forward strand.
GCAGGTGCCGACCCAGCCGAGTGAACTGAAGGCGCAGGATTGGTCCGCCGCTCCGGCGAACGCGTACATGGTGGCTTACGGATATCTGACCATGACCGGCACGAACCTGTCTTTCGCTGGTTTTCTTTCCGACGTCCGGAATCCCACCGCACCGCTCGCGTTGCAGAAGGTTTATCTCGGAGCGGCGACGGATGAAGGCTCACGAACACTGGCGCATCAATTCGCGAACGACATCGTGGCGGTCCTGAGCGGTGGGCAGCCCGGCATCGCGCTAACACACATCACTTACGTGAGTTCGAGATCGGGCAACAAGGAAATCTGGGAGATGGATTACGACGGCGCAAATGCGCATCAATTGACGCACTTGAAAACCATCGCGCTGACTCCCCGCTGGTCGCCGGATGCCGAGCGCATCGCGTTCACATGCTACGCTCCTTATCGCGGAGTCGTTTCGGCGCAAATTTGTATTTACTCGCTGGCATCAAACCGGATGATTTCCTTTCCGCGATACCCGGGAACGAATAGCTCGCCCGCATGGTCGCCGGACGGATCGCAGATCGCCTTCATGTCCAGCCGGAACGGCGATCCCGAAATCTACGTGACAAATGCGGACGGGGGACGGGCGCAGCGGATCACATATGCCCGTGGAGTGAACACGTCACCCGTGTGGAATCCGAAGACGGGTAAGCAAATTGTTTTCGTGAGCGACCGCGGCGGCAATCCCGATCTGTACCTTGCCAACTCTGACGGATCGAATGTAGAGAGAATCAATCTACCGGACATGGGATACGTGATCGACCCGGCGTGGTCACCAAATGGACAACTGCTCGCATTTAGCTGGCGACGGCCAAGCGGGAATTACGATATCTACGCTATGGACATTGTTAGTCACCAACTCGTGGAACTTACGCGCGATGAGGGCCGAAACGAGCGGCCGAGCTGGGCGCCCGACGGCCGTCATTTGGTGTTTGAATCGACCCGAACAGGGACAAGGCAAATCTGGTCGATTTTGGCGGATGGCAGTGAGCCTCGCCAGCTGACTTTCGAAGGCCAGAGCGAGTCGCCCAATTGGTCTCCGAAATGAAGGTTTGAAAGGTTTCTTGATTGGATGCGCCGGGTGTTATCCGAAAGCAAAGGCTCGAACGACATAATTCAAATCGCGGCGGTTCCGGAAGCCCTCTAAGGAACGCCGGAGGAGGCAGTTCATGCAGCATGGCAGTCGCAGAATTGCGTTATTGCTTGGATTGGCAGCTTTTGCCGCTGTGGTGGGCGGTTGCAAGAAGAACGTCTCATCGACCCCGCCGGCACCGGCTCCCGCGCCCGCGGCGGCAGAACCGACCGTAACGCTCAACGCATCGCCAACAACTGTTAATCCTGGCGAGGCTGTCACGCTCTCGTGGACGTCGACAAACGCGACCGACCTGGATATCCAGCCGGGCGTCGGAAGCGTCGCGCCGCAAGGCACACGAGGAGTGAACCCGACGCAGTCAACCACCTACACGATTACAGCCACGGGCGCGGGAGGCAGCGCCACTGCAACGGCGCACGTGGATGTGAATGCCGCGCCGGCGGCGCCCCCTGTCGCTCAGCCGGGCGTGAACGAATTGTTCAGCCAGAACGTCAAAGACGCATACTTTGACACGGATAAATCGGATCTCAGCAGCGAGGCTCGCAGTGTCCTGACCAAGGATGCGGAATTCTTCCGGTCCTACCCGCAGGTGCGCGTCTCGATCGAAGGTGATTGCGACGAACGCGGCTCGACCGAATATAATCTTGGTCTCGGCCAGCGACGTGCCGAAGCAGCCAAGAACTTCCTGATCTCGCTCGGCATCACCGCCGACCGGATGGAAACAACCAGCTGGGGCAAGGAACGTCCGGTCTGCACCGAGCACACAGAACAGTGCTGGCAATTGAACCGGCGCGCGCACTTTGTCTTGGTCCAATAGACGCGGCTATCGTGACGGCCGCCGGTGCGGCCGTCACGACCGGCCTGCTGCGGGTCCGCGTTAATTTAGTACCCGCATCGGCGCGGCACGTGAATAATATTGAGGAGGGTTTGCCCATCCCGCGCTTGGCGGGGTGATTCAAACCGGCTTGGCCGAAGCGGCCGGGTGACTTTTTCCGGGAGGATACCAATGCGCACACGATGGGTTGTGCTTGCATTCGCGGCGATACTTTTGGGCGCTGTCGGCGGAGCGATGCTGGCTCCCCAACCGGCAGGTGCCGTTTCACGCGATATGATCGAACTGCAGCAGCAGGTTGCACAACTTTTGCAGGGGCAGCAAGACATGCGTAGCGCGATGGACAGCAACAATGCAACCATCAAGACGCTTGTCCAGCAATCGCTCGATTCCGTCAACAAGCTGAGCGCCGAAATGAACTCGGTGCAAAAGTCCGTTCAAGAAGTACAGGCCAACACGGGCGCCCGCATCGATACCATGGCTCAGCAGACCCAGGGGCTTTCCGACAATTTGCAGGACGTCCAGGCGCGCGTCGGCAAATTGTCGCAGCAACTGACGGAGGCCCAGAACCTGCTCCAAAGCATCGACGGAAAACTTTCCAACCAGCCGGGCGCCACCGGGGCGCCGGGCGCGCCAGGAGCACCCACAACTTCTAATGGAACAGGAGACGCTCCCGCAGGAAACCCGCCGGGAATGGCTCCTATCTCGGCCGATACGCTCTACCAAAACGCCCTGCGAGACTACATGAGCGGCAAGTACGATCTGGCACGACAGGAGTTTTCCGACTACATCAAGAATTTTCCGTCCAATGACTTGGCGTCCAACTCGCAGTTTTATTTGGGCGAAATTGCCTACGCCCAAGGAGATTTCAAGGCTGCGATTGGGGCCTACAACGCAGTGCTCGTGAATTATCCGAGAAGCTTCAAGCTGGCGGCCTCGGAACTGAAGAAAGGCATGGCGGAACTTGAATCCGGCGAGCGTACGGCCGGCATCCGGGATCTTCGCTCCGTCGAAAGCCGCTTTCCCGGATCGGACGAATCGCGTCGCGCTCACGCCAAACTGCGCGAAATTGGCGCCACCACCACTTCGCGCTCGCCCGCGCGCTGATCGGATCGGCAAGGCCCATATTCAGCAGTGGCCTAGAGTGTCCGCTATGCCCGCAAATGGTCCGGCTGCCAATTTCGAACCAGTGCTTTGATCGCCTTGCGTTCCGTCAAATTTTCCTGCAACACCTTCCGCGCCAGATCCGGCAGCTCCGCGTCACTCGCAAACCGCAGGGCCACAAGCTGGCTCACCGTGAATTCGGGAATTCGAGGCGTCAAATCGGGCGGAAGCGTCTGCTGCATCCGCAATCGCATTTCCAGGCGGATCACGCGGTCCTGCACCGTAAGCGCAAAAATGCGTGCGGTAAAGGCGAGCAGGAACAGCGCGATTGCAACCAGCAGGGAGACGCTCGTCCCAAACGAAAAACTTCGAACCACGCGCACGACTGACCACACGATATTGAGCAGGAAAACCGGCGCCACAAAGAAGTGAAAAGCGGGGACAAATCTCGCATGATTTTTGAAATTTTGCGCTTCGCTCATCGAACATCCTCCTCGCAGAATGGGCGCGGCCTGTCGGTGATTACTTTTCCGCTCCGCCCAGATCGACTTCGGTTATACTCCTGGCCATGTCCGTGAACAAAGCAATCCTGGTTGGACGACTGGGACGCGATCCTGAGACCCGCTATACCTCCAGCGGTCAAGCAGTCTGCAATTTTTCCATCGCCACCGACTCGACCTACAAAGACCGCAATGGCGAGCGCCAAAAGCGCACCGAATGGCATCGCGTTGTTTTGTGGGGAAAGCTGGCTGAAATCGCTCAGCAATACCTGAAGAAGGGCCATCTCGTCTACGTCGAAGGACGACTGCAAACGCGGGAGTGGGAAGATAAGCGCGACGGGCAGAAGCGCTCGACCACCGAAATCGTCGGCTCCGAAATGCGCATGCTGACTTCCCGCGCTGAGGGCGCCGCCGCGGGCGCTGCATCCGGACCCTCGGGTGGTCCGAGCCATGGTCGCTCCGCCGACGCAGACTTCGAAGGCGCGCACGCTCCGGACGAACCCGGGCCCAGCGCCGAGATCTCCGACGAAGACATCCCCTTCTAGCTGGTCTCCGGTCTCAGTGACCGTCCGGCGACGCCACAGGCGCTCCGCCCGCAACCGCCTCCACGTCATCTTCATCCAGCACAGGCAAAGTCGGCAGGACTTCCGCGGCGATCGAGCGATTCTGAATCGCTACGTCCTTCTTCATCTTGCCATCGCGGAATTCAACGGCGCGCTTGGCGTATTGCGCGATATCCGGTTCGTGAGTGACGATCACCACCGTCAGCCCGTGCTGCTCATTAAGCGTCTGCAAAATATCCATGATCTCCACGCTCGTGCGGCTATCGAGGTTTCCCGTCGGCTCATCCGCTAGGAGCAGCGACGGATTGTTGACCAGCGCCCGCGCAATGGCGACCCTCTGCTGCTGCCCGCCCGATAGTTGCGACGGAAAATGGCCCGCGCGATCGGATAGGCCCACGCGATCCAGGGCTTCCCGCGCTCGCTTGGCGCGCTCCTCGATTGGAACGCCCGCGTAAATCGTGGGCAGCTCCACATTCTCTAGAGCGGAAGTCCGCGCCAGCAGATTGAACTGTTGAAACACGAATCCGATTTTGTGATTGCGAATCCTGGCCAGCTCCGCTTTCGTGAGGCCGGACACATCCTTGCCATCCAGGAAATAACGGCCGCGAGTGGGTTTATCGAGGCAGCCGAGGATGTTCATTAGCGTCGATTTCCCCGAGCCCGACGCGCCCATCACCGCCACGAATTCGCCTGAGTAAATCTGCATCGACACTCCGCGCAAGGCGTGCACTTGGATCTCGCCGAGGTCGTATGTCTTATGCACGCCATCCAGGCGAATCGTGGCGGTCTTCTCTTCCGGTTTCAGGCTGGAGAGGGTCGAGGATGCTTCGTGCTTCGCGGCGCGTTCATCCATGGAGTTGATCGGAGTCGTGCCATTAATGCGCAGCGGCAGCGGCGGCCTCTTTCTTTCGCTGTTGATCCAGGCGCCTCATGAAATCATCGAATTTTACTTGCTGCTCCGGTGTCAAGATTTCCCGGATATTGGCCCGGCCTTGCTGGCGTATCTGCTCTCTGGTCGCATCGAGAGGCGCATAAAGGGCCTGCCACTTCGCGCGGGTGTCGTCAATCGCTGCGCCAATGCGTTTCTGCTGGTCCGCGGTCAGTTGTAGCTGCTGCGTGAGACCGCTCATCACCTGGTCGCGAGTCGGCTTCGTATTGATCGGTTGCTGGTTGGCCGCGCGCACACGCCACAAGTGGTCGCCCACGCCGCCAAACACCACACCCAGCAAAAATACGAGAAACACCAAAGCTGTAGCTTCGCGACGCGCTTTATTGTTTGCCATGGCTTGTTTCCGCCACCATCATTAGAACTTCGTCCCCATTCGCGGGAACCCTTGCTGGCTCGGGCGCAAATAGATTGCCTTCGATGGAACGAACAGACGGTACGTTGAGCTGTGCATAATGGCTCCAGCCGATATCGCAACTAACCAACACGCCCACAGCCAATGTGGCCGTCGCTGCGAATCGCCACCCCAAGGCTACAATCGGCTGCCAGAAGCCGGCGTGTTCGGCTGTCCGTTCCTGTTCGGCTAAGCCGATCCGCGCCATCACATTTCGCGCGAATGCAACGTCCGGCGCCGCCGTAGGCTCCCCGATTCGCAACAGACGCACGCTGTCCGAAGCTCGATCGAACGCTTCGCTGCATGCCGCGCACTCTCGCAGGTGGTGCCTTGCGGTTTCCACTCCGGCCTCGTCGAGCACACCCTCGAGGTAGTCCTCCAAAAGCGCCTCATACTGAGGGCAGGCCATCCTCGTGTTCGTGTCCGTCATAACTTACCTCTTCCTTTGCGGTGCAGCAGCATCCGCCTTCCGCGTGGAAATCGTTCGCCGCCGGTAGACATCCATGATTCTCCCTCGCGCACGGAACAGTCGCACTTTCACCGTATTGACGTTGAGGTGGAGAATCTCAGCCAACTCCTGCACGGAAAATCCTTCCATCTCCTTCAAGACCAGCAGTTGCTGATCCTGCTCGGGCAGCGTAGCCAGCATCCGCTCCAGCAGTTCCCGAATTTCGGCCCGCGAATTCGCATCCACCGCAGGTCGGTCAGCGGAAACAATCCCGTCCAACCGCGAGACTTGCTCTTCCGATAAATCCGCTTCGTAAACCAGGGGCCGCACTTTCTTCTTCCTCAAATAGTCCCAGCACTCGTTCACCGCG
>DATDMO010000066.1:0-6178 GCA_036518755.1 Candidatus Acidiferrales bacterium
CGTCGTCTCCATCGAGGAGGGCCAACAGTATCGGATGGGCAAGCTGCTATTCCGGAGCGCGGATCCCGATCAAGGATTAATCTTCAAGCCCGAGGTGTTGGCGCGCGTGTTCCCGTTACAGCCGGGCGACATTTTCGACGCGGACAAAATACGCAAATCCCTCGACAGCTACAGGAAGTTGTACGGTGAATACGGCTACATCGACTTTACCGCCGAACCCGAATTCGATGTGCATGACGACACAAAAATCGTGAACCTTACGCTGCAGTTCGACCAGCAAAAGCAATTCTTCGTCCGGCGCATCGAATTTTCCGGCAATACCACCACGCGCGACAAAGTGATCCGTCGCGAGCTTCTGCTCGATGAAGGACAGGTATTCAACAACCGCCTGTGGGAACTGAGCATCCTGCGGCTCAATCAGCTCGGCTACTTCGATCCGATCAAACCCGAAAACGCCGAATTGAAGCGCAACGTCAAGGCTGGCACCGTGGACATCCGGCTGAAGGTGAAGGAGAAGGGCAAGCAATCCGTCAGCTTCTCCGGCGGCGTCAGCGGGCTTGAAGGTAGCTTCGTTGGAGCTTCGTACCAGACGAACAATTTCCTGGGGCTCGGCGAAACCCTTACTCTTTCGGCCCAAGTAGGCAACATTCAGACGAGTGCCACTTTCGGCTTCACCGAGCCCTACTTATTCGACCGTCCTATCGCCACTGGATTCACCATCTTTTATTCGAAATTCGACTACAACACGGCACGGCAAGAGGGTCTGCTCGTCGGCCAGCCGGTCGCTATCGATCCCGCCCTTCAGGAAAATTACAATACGGACTCCCGAGGTTTCACAATCTTCGCCAGTTATCCGCTGCGCAAGTTTTCTTTCGCCCGCCTCGGCCTGAGCTACGGATGGTCGACAACCAACATCACCCCGTTCAGCCAATCGGCAACGCTGCTCTTCGAATTCACCAAGTTCACCAGTCTCGCGGGACCTTCGGCCTTGAACGGCATCCGACAGAGCCAGATCACTCCCACCATCACCTACAACAGCACGGACAGCCCGCTCTTTCCTACGCGCGGCAAGAACATCACCTTAGGAGCATCTTTTGCCGGCGGACCGCTCGGCGGAAATGTGAATACGATCAGCAATATCTTTGACATGTCTTACTTCCACCCCACTTATCATCACCGCAACGTAATTGCGTTACATTTCAAGACCAGCTTGATCTCCGGATATGGAGGCAAGGAAGTCCCCCCCAACAACCGCTTTTATGCCGGGGGCGAAAACGACGTCCGCGGCTTCGACTTTTACACCATCTCGCCTTTCGTCTTCATCCCGTTCTCTACAACAACCACGATCACGTACGTCGATCCGCGACAGTTGAACGCCCAAGGTCAGCCGACGGCCGTCTCATTGCCTGTCAATGTGCTCGAATTTGTCCCCACGCGGCCGGGCGGCGATCTCGAAGCCGTGTCCAACATCGAATACCGGATTCCGCTCGTTAAATCCTACGTCACCATGAGCCTCTTCCACGATCTCGCGGTCAACGGCATCATGCGCAGGTCTCAACTCCAACTCGATCCCTCCGCGATCGCTTCGCTGCAACAGCAATATCCCAATGCTGATTTCCCGTGTCTGCCCAACACGCCGTGCCTGCAGGTGCCTCACAATCTCCAAATCGCTCACGGAACGAATTTCTGGCCGCACGCTTCCACTGGAATCGAGTTTGAGTTTCAGATTCCGATTATTCAGGCTCCTTTCCGCATCTTTTATGCGTATAATTACTCGCGCTTTACTCAGTCCATCGAACCGCCGCTCGGCGCCTTCTTCGTTCCTCCGGCTGAGCGGAACAGTTTGCAGCAATTGGGCGTCTACAACACACAGATCGTGCCGGACCTTCAAAGTTTCCTGAATCTAACCCGCTCGACGCAAACCGTCCCCCCGAGCTTATTCGAGCAAAAAACGACGTTGCGATTCGCAGTGAGCCGGACATTCTGATGAAGCTGCGGAGACCGCTCGAGACAACCGGGCTTCGCCCGCCACATAGGGACCAAGAACTTTGAACCGACGACTGCTTGGAGGTAAGGACATGAAAGCGGCGGGATTGGGAACGGTGCTAATACTCCTTACCGTGTGCTCCGGCGGCTGCGCCTCGAACTCGACGCCGGTGGCCGTCACCGTTACCGCGGTCAGCTCCAGCGCGACGCTCAGCAGCGTAACGGTCCTGGTGAACAGCACCATCCAATTCTCCGCGAATGTTTCTGGAGGGTCGTCAACCAGCGTTTTTTGGCAAATCTGCAAGCCCACCAGCACGCCGCAATCCAGAACGGTCGCGCCGACGGATTGCAGCCAGGGTCAGGGACCGGCGTCATGTTCCATACCCACTGTTGCCAACCCGCTCACTGGATTCGGAACCATTACTTCCAGCGGGCTCTATGCTGCTCCGGGCGCGCCGCCCCAGCCGAAGTCCTTCCTCGTGGTGGCGACCAGTTGCGCGAAGACCACCGCGTTCGGCTTTCTCACTGTGGTCGTCGACTCTGGAGTTCGCGTGCAAGTCTCGCCGTCAACAGCCCATATGGGAACGGGAGAGGCTTTGCAGTTCACCGCCTCCGTCACAGGCCCGGGTGTGTTGAGCACCGGGGTTGCATGGTCCTTGTGCCAGACCGCGGGAACATCGGGTGCTCCACCGACGAATTGCGGGCTGGCTAGCCTAGGCACGATCACGGCAGGCGGATTGTTCACAGCGCCCGGCACAGGTCAGACCGTCATCGTCGAGGCCACTTCCGCCGCCGATCCCACGCAATTTGGGACTGCTTCGGTTATCGTTGTCGTGGCTGGCCCGCCGGCCCTCACCTCCGTCGATCCCTCGATTGCGGCGCAGGGTTCGGTGCAACAGGATACATACCTCACCGGCTCAAACTTCTTGTCCACAAGCTCGGTTCTGGTGGGAGGTGTAGCGCTTCCGCCGGCCGACGTTGTGTTTCTAAGCACCACTGTGCTGCGCGCCACCATTCCGGCCGCACAGTTGGCGCAGGCCGGATCGATTCCCATCGTCGTGCAATCGCAGGGGGGCAATGCCTCTCTGCCTGTGAACCTGGCGGTGGTTGCCGTGCGTCCCGCCGTTGTCGCCTCTTCTCCCGATAGCGTTTCTCAGAACAATGCGAGCGCCAATGTAATCTTGACTGGCGGTTTTTTCACGCCTCCCGCGTCACCTCCCAACACCGGCACTGCGGTGACCTTCAATGGCAGCGCAGTTGTATCCGCGTACAACAGCAGCCGCCAACTGACCGTTTCCATTCCACAAGCTGCGCTCGGTACTCCCGGTCTTTACCCGATGCTCGTGGAAAATCCGGGTGTTACCTCTATTTCCGGACTAAACCTGGCTGTCACGCCGTCTCCCGCTCAGATACCGCAATCGCCCGTCGTGCCATCTATAGCTGTCGGCACAGGCCCATCGGCCGTGGCAATGGACGAGGCCGACGGCATAGCGGTGGTCGCGAACACGGGCAGCAATTCCATTTCACTCGTCAGCCTGAGCACTGATTCCGTCACCGGAACGATTACCGTGGGCAATCAGCCAACGAGCGTCGCGGTCGATGATATGCTCGCTGATCCGGTTGCTTTAGTCGTGAATAATGCCGATCAAACGGTGTCGGCTGTGGATCTGAAAACCAGCAACGTGGCCACGTTGAATGTTTCCATCGCCACGGGAGCGAGCCCTCCGCTGCCTTTTGCGATTGGCGTAAATCCTTTAACGCATCGCGCGATTGTTGCTTACCAATCCACGAACCAAGCAATGGTGCTCGATGTCTCCGATACAGGCGGAGTGCCTGCGCTATCTTCGGTGCAGGTTATCGGCGGCAATTCGAGCTTGTACAGCACAGGAGCCAAGCCAGCCGTGGCCATTGATCCCAAACTCAATTGGGCTGTGGTCACACCAGGTGGCGCTGGAATCATCGCTATGGTCGATCTCGGCGTTGATGCCAATCCACTCAGCGAGCCAAACGGAAGAGCGCCGCAGATCGTGGCGGACCTCGCGATTTCGACCAGCGTTCAAGGTGTGGGCATCAATCCGGAAACCCACCAAGCCTTGCTCACTGATCCGACCAGTGGACGCCTCACAACCTTCAGCCTGCTCGATAATTCCGTGACAACGGTTGCTCTTCCCGCAGGCGGAGGCATATTCAGCGAGCCGGGATTCGGCGCCGCCGCAGTGAGTCCGCTCGAAAATGTTGGCATTGCCGTCAGCGGTACGCCGAGCGGATCGAGCGCCGTGGTAGTCGATATGGAAAATGGCATTGTGCTGCAAACCGTGAATGGCTTGGGCACTTCTCCATCCGCGCAAGCCGTCGCAGTAGACCCTGTAAGCAATCAGGCGGTGGTGGTGGACAATGCCAACGGTACCGTCGCCATTCTTTCACTCGGCCCCGCCCTCAATCCTTTGCAGGTTGCCGAAACGAGTGCGGACGTGGTTTTCGGAGGCCCCGCCGCCGGAAGTTTGGCGCTTACCGTCAATGGTTCAGGATTCGTCAGCGGATCGCAAGTGCTCCTCGATAACGTGGCCGTACCAACCGCGTTTGTCTCTGCGCGGCAGGTCATTGCCACCGTGCCCGCTGGCATGCTCGCGCAACCTCGCAGGTATATTGTCCAAGTGCAGAATCCGTCGCTCGCGGCTTCGAATGTCGCCGGGCTAACCGTCATCCAGTCCGTTGCCGTCGGAAGCGCACCGGTTGGCGTCGCCGTCGATACCGATCGCGACCTCGCTTACGTGACGAATTCCGGAGATGGCACGCTTTCTCTGGTCTCCCTCGCGTCTCCGTCCCCCGGGCTTTCTCCGCAATCGCTCGGCACGGGAGGCACGGTGATTGGCTCGCCGATCACCGTGGGAACAACTCCCGCGGGGGTTGCTGCCATCCCGCGGCTCGGCATGGCTATCGTCGCGAATAACGGGAGTAACGACGCCTCCGCCGTGAACGTCGCGGCGGGAATTCCCGTGCCCGCGCCGATCTCAGTGGCCCTTTGCTCCACTTGCACAGCACCGGCCGGAGTTGCCATCAATCAAGACACGGGCGTCGGCGCGATCGCCGATACCAATCCCAGCACATCTTCTTTCAGTACCGGTGACGTGAGCCTCCTGACTCTTCCGGCCACCACGTCGAGCACTACTTCCACAGTGGCCGTCGATCAAGATCCTGTGGCGCTGGCAACCGATCCCAACCTCGACTACGCGGCTGTAGTCACCGCTTCCGCCACCAGCAGCATGCAGTTTATCGATATGTCCACCGGCGGCATTGCGGGAAGCGTCCGCACGGGATTCGATAATCCCAACGGGATTGTCTTCGATCCCGTGAATCAAGTGTTCTTGACCGCAAATAGCCTGCTGAATGAAATTGTGATCGTGGATCCGGTTACGTTCATCCAAACGCCGGCGAAAGTGGGAATTGGGCCCATGTCGATCGATTACAATTTTCAAACCAGCACGCTGGTGACGGTAAATTCCGTGAGTCACACGATGTCGGTGATGGCCTATGTCTGCCCGCCTGTGCCGTCGGCGCCTCAATGTCTCGGGCCGAAGGTTCGTACTGTGCTGGGGCTGGGAGGAACGCAAGTTTCTACTCCACTGCTCGGTCCTAATGCTGTGGCCATCGATCCCAAACTCAACCTCGGTGTTCTGGCGGACGAGGACAATAATCGCATCCTGCTTGTTCCCTTGCCGCAGTGATTTCGGCGCCTTTTGGCGCCGGCAACCCCGCTGAAAAGGCAGGCATCCGAGTGTTCGGGGAGCGGCCTCGCCATTCGATTGAACGCCCGATTCACGTTGACCATGCTGTCGAATCGTGGCTATAATCTCCGGCTTCCAATTCTGAAAATTTAACGGTGACTTTTTCGTAAGGAGTAAGAATGAAGATTCGAGCAGCAGTACCGGTCGTTGCGGCGCTATTGATTACGCCGGCTGTGTGGGGGCAAGCAGGCGCCGCCGCATCCGCGTCGGGGAAGGTTGGCGTTATCAATATTCAGGCGGCCATCGCCGGGACGGCGGAGGGCAAACAAGCCGTCGCGCAATTGCAATCGCAGTTTGCTCCTCGAACCAGCGAGCTCCAGAACATGCAAAAACAGATCGAGGACGTGCGCGCCAGACTCCAGACCGGTGAGACCACGTTGAGCGAAGAGGAAAAGGCGCGTCTGACG
>DATDMO010000067.1:0-2122 GCA_036518755.1 Candidatus Acidiferrales bacterium
GGGAACAAAGTGGTTACCGGCGTCTGCCACGTCAGGCGCTGCTCGTCGACAAGCTTGGCCAGCAGGAGCGTGGTCAGCGCCTTCGTGTTCGATGCGACCATGAACAGCGTATCGCCATCCGGTTTCTCATGCCCGCCCAGCTCCTTCAAGCCAAAACCGTCGGCGAAGATGACCTTGCCGTCTTGCACCAGGCCAAGCGCAACCCCAGGTACTCTTGTTTCCTGCTGTCCTTGCTCGATGAACCGGCTAAGCTCAGCAATGCGCGCCTGGTTCAGCTTATTTGCTTTTTTGCCGGCGAAAGACTCGCGCGAGTAACCCTTCGGAAGCAAGCGTCCGAAAACCAGCGCGACCTGTCCCCCACGCTTTTCGGCGACGGCCTCCGCCAAGTCTTGGATGGTAACGGTCCAATTCGTTCCCGAGTAGGAAAGGAGTGCGGCAACCGCGCGCTTCTCATTGGGCGAGGTCAGGTACTGGTAAATGCGGCGCCGCGTCCAGCCGTCGCGGTCGGGCAGATCGTTGCTAACCCTCACCGGCCATTTCGCGTCGGGCTTGTATGCTTTCCAGGCGGCGGCGAGAGCCTCCTCCGCGGTATTGGCTTGAACATCAATCAGCGCGATCCATGAATCACCCTCGGGCGCCTCGAGGATGGTCGAAGGGCCTGAGACACGCATGGACCAATCCTTCGGCGCGACGAAAGCGTTGCCCAAAACCGTCGTTCTTGGCATGTCGGCGGAGAGATGCTCCGACGTGCTCGTGGCCGGGCTTGATGGTAGCTGCGCGATGATTCTGGAGGAAAAAAGGATGACGATAACAAAAATGACAAACCTGCAAAGCCGCATAGAGCCTCCGTTACTGAACCGTTTTCAGCTGTCAAACAAACGCCTGATTACTAAGGTGAACAACGTGCAGCTGGCAATATACGCCACGACTCCAGCTGGCGAAGAACACTGCTGCTCAGTTCTGCAGTGCGCGCACCAATGCGCCCGCTGAAGATCGGGAACGGTGGTATGAGTAAGGCGAGCGAAACCACAGGCTCACGAATCCGCTTCTGCTTCCGACAGTGCCTCGCGGCTCGTGGCCTTAGCGGGCAGGAGGCTGCGCACCAGCAATTACAACACCGGGATGATGAACAGGTTCAGGATGGTGGAAATCACCATCCCGCCGAATACGGTGGTGCCGACCGAGTGACGCCCTGCCGATCCTGCGTAACAAGAGCTTTCGAATATGAACCTTCGGCGAAGGCGCGCTCCTGCATTCGCCGTTTTACTCCACCTTTATTACGCAGCTGTGCCCTTAAACGACAACGGCGGTTCTAAGCTGCCGTCGCGGCTGCGCAACCGCGTGCGTGAGGGCAGTATCGCTGACGCGAGCATGAGCGCAGCGAACTTCCGGCTCCGGGTGGGACCAGGCACAGTGCAAATAGCTTGGGTCGCGCCACCAACAGAGACACTGCGGCAAAAACTCCGAGGAACACGAACCCCCACATAAACGAACCTGTGGATTTCTTCAGTACACCGAGTACGAGCGGAGGAAAGAAGCCTCCCAACCCGCCAGCCGCGCCCACCAGACCGGTGACGCCGCCTACACTCGCGGGGAAATATTCTGGTACAAGCTTGAATACCGCTCCGTTGCCCAACCCAATCGCGATAGCCATGCCGATCCCGCCGATAGTGAAGGGGGTCATGCCTCCCATTGCCAAACAAGCTGCTGCGACGACCAACACGGGGAAGACAATATTTAGCACGGCACGCCCGCCAAATTTATCCGATAACCAGCCTCCAACTGGCCGCATCGCGGTGGCCAGGAGGATGAACATGGCTGTCCGAAATCCGGCGTCTTTAGGGGTGAGGTGAAAGGTTTCTGTCAGAAAGATTGGCAGGTACACGCCCATGGCGACGAATCCACCGAAAGTAAGGAAGTAATACAAGCTCAGTTTCCAACTAGCAGTTTCCTTCAGCGGGGCCATGATCTGTACGAACGACTTGGGCGGTGTAAGCCGGGGCGCATTGCGCGCAAAAATCAAAAACAGCACTAGCCAGATGGCCAGAAGAATCGCAAAAGTCTGGAATCCCCACACATAACCCAGGGTGGCCGCCAGTAGCGGTGATCCGAACGCCGCCAA
>DATDMO010000068.1:0-3334 GCA_036518755.1 Candidatus Acidiferrales bacterium
GAGCAAACTCGATCTTGACGCGCTTTTGCACCCTGCAAAAGCCTTCGCTCATCCGATGGACGTGGTGCGGGATCCCGATCTCACTCTACATGAAAAGAGGGCGATCCTTGCCTCTTGGGCCTCCGATGCCTGTGCAGTCGAAGCTACTCCCGAGCTCCGCAGCATTGCGTCTGGCAATCTCGTCCGCTGGGACGGCATTATGGACGCACTCAAAGCGCTGGACGAGGAACATGGATACGGCACGGCAAAACGTATTCCTCACTACAAGCGCGTTCTGCAGAAGCGAGACTTGGGTCTGTTTCGACGCCGATCAGGCTCGAACGGCACAAACGATGGCGCCAACGGTCTGATCAACTAGTTAGCCTGCTCGATTTCGGAGGACCGCCCGCGAGGCGGTCTTCCGTTTTGCCGAAGTACCGGCTAAGCATGTCTGCTTTTGGCCCCTGGCCGACATCGCTAGTTGCGCCGCACACGTCCGCTTTCGGGGACAAAGCAGACATGACCATCGGCACATGTTCGCGGTCGCTATTGGGGTAAAAGCGGACACGCCCTTTTGCGCTGCAAATGTCGGCTTCTGACCCATTAGCGGACATTGGCAGGTCTCACGCCCTGCGTTTCGATTATGCTAGTTTGAGCCGGAAACGTGCCCTGCGCTGAAGCTTGCGGGTCAGTTCATCATGCTTCTTGGCGGTGCGGCACTGGCGTGTGGCCGGCGACTGTGCACGCGCAATCGGCGATGGCCCGCTCGCGCGAGGCCACCCCCATTTGTAGCGAAGTTCTGCTAATCGCAGACCCGGCGCGTTCTGAACACCGCACGGCCGCTGGGTGTTACGACACGCGAGCGGATTAGACGGCAGTCGCCACTATAATAGGCGTTGGCGTTATAGCCCCTGCGGCGATAGTAGCCATCGTCCGAAAATCGAGGGCCCACGCCCACGCCAACCGGACCAAGTTGCACGCCTGCACCGCCGGAGTCCGCGCCTATAAATACTTGCGCGCTAACGGGTGCCGCAACGACAAGCACAGCAGCGGCAACCAAACCGAATACAAGTTGATTCATCGCACTCTCCAATGCTTTTGGATTTAGCTCTGCACATCTAACGCGCGACGCGCCGCGTTCGTTCAAAGGTCAAGTGCATTCGCTGGGTGTTCAATAGTGCTCACCCGCGCGTCGTCCGAAACGATTGATTACTTAAAGCCGGCGCAACTTCCGGCCCTGAGGGCCAAAACATCGCGGTCGAAATGTCCGTGCTGATGTGAGCAAATCTGCACAGTCTTTCCCTTGGCACAGGCATAGATTTGAACGACTGCCACCTCCTTCGAATACAGGCTTGGCCGTTTTTGAATCGTACGTCGGTCAACCTGCATTTCTGTAAAGGTTGGCCACTTCTTTGGAGGATACGACGATGCACCTGTCCACCGAAAGTTTGCTGATCATATTGCTGGTGGGCCTCTTGGCTGGATGGCTGGCCGGGCAGATAGTGCAAGGCACTGGTTTTGGGATTATCGGTGACATCGTTATCGGTATTATCGGCGCCTTTATCGGCAGTTGGGTGCTTCCGCAGCTCGGCATCCACCTCGGCGTCGGCATTTTGTCGGCAATCATTAACGCGACCATCGGTGCGCTGTTATTGTTGCTGGCAATCAGGCTTGTGCGCGGCGGAGGCAGATCGCGATGGGGTTGGGGAGGAAGTTGGGGCGGACGTTGGTAGTGCAGCACTGAGGCCATCAGTTGATGTGGGGCTCCTCGTGCAAAACGACATTTAGCAATGAGGGGTGGATTTCGATTTGACCGTTGTAGTCAATCAAGCCCAATTTTCGAAATTTGTTCATAAAAAAGCTTACGCGGGAGCGCGTCGTGCCGATCATTTCCGCGAGGGTCTCTTGGCTGACCTTGGCGATGATTGGCTCGGGTCGACCGTCCTTACCAAAATTAGCCAGTAAAAGAAGGGCCCGCGCTAAGCGCTTCTCGCTCGAATTGAACAGTTGGTCAACCAAGTCCGCTTCAACCCGGATAGTGCGTGCCAAGAGATGCGAGACGAACATCTCGGCAAAAGTTGGCTCCTCATGGATTACGCGGATCATGGTCGCTTTCTCCAACCGCATGATCTCGCACTCTGTCATGGCCACTGCGGTCGCTAAGCGCAAGGGCTGACCCGTCAGGCATCCCTCTCCGCAAAATTCATCCGGCCCCAGTACCGCGACGACGGCTTCCTTGCCCTGCTCTGAGACAACGGTGACTTTGACTTTGCCTTTTAGGATATAGAATACCGCATCCGCAGAACTACCCTGCGAGAAGACCGTTTCGCCCTTGCGATATTTGGAGATGCTCCGGCCGCCGTTTACGGTGGCGAGAAATGCTTTCGGGTCGAATGGAGCTGTTTTCTCTTTCTTTTTCTTTGTCATGATCGTTGTGCTCCGCCAGCGCCCCACACGCTCAGAACAGAAATGATGAGCCACCCAGAAACAAATCAAAAGTCAGGTGGGTCCGACCTGAATAATCCGCGGCGTCCAAAATGACTACAAAAACAACGTCATAGGTAACCAATGGCCGGCATTAAAATCCAGGTGACCGGATTTAACAAGTCAATTTGAGTGAACGTCGAAACGGTCTATGCGGCATCTTATCGTGCCGTCCACAGGTGGTCTGTTTTGACCGGACAGACCCCCATCAAAGGACCAAGATTCTAGCATTACCGAAACGGTTTCGAGCTTCGGTGACTGAGAGACGCTTCCGCGCTCCCGCTCGTATCTATTCGGGAGGTCCTTATGAGTAGTATTTCGATCCAAAACATTGCGTTCGACGACGCCGCGACCTCGGCTATGGGCGCGGCTTTCGACAAGGCCTGCAAATCGCTTCAAGGTCTCGGCTCTGCCGTGCCTGAGATCATAGCGAACCGGATTGTTGCAGCCGCCAAAAATGGCGAGCGCGATGTCGCCCGCCTCTATGAACAAGCGTTACAGGCTTTTGGCATTGAAGATAAATCGATGATGGTCGTTAACGTAGGCAGGGATATCCCCGACCCAGCCTACGCTTCGGTCGCGCAAGCAGCGTGATCTCAAGAGAGCCCGGCTGGCCCCCCCGCCGGGTTCTCCTAGTTTTTTCTGTGTAATCAAACTGCCGACCCTCGCATCGAGATGCAATACGGAGACTACCATGGCACAGGCGATTTCGACATCGATCACACGACGAACTGCGGTCGCAGGGTTGGCATTGACCGCTGCACCGGCGGTCATATTGGCGGCTGCGGATAATGCGAACGCGCAGGCCAAGCAAACCGTACCTGAGCAAAGTCTCTACGAACGGTTGGGCGGCGTCTTCGCCATTGCGGCG
>DATDMO010000069.1:0-3248 GCA_036518755.1 Candidatus Acidiferrales bacterium
CGGAATCAGGCTCAAAAGGCATCTTCATCAAGGAGCTTGAAGAAGCGCTTCTGGCGGGCGCAATCGATTTGGCCGTCCACAGCATGAAAGATGTTCCCACGGAAATTCCGGACGGGCTCGAGTTCGCCGCGATCGCGCGCCGCGAAGATCCGCGCGATTGCCTGATCTCTCGCGAAGGCGCCACGCTGAAAACTCTCGCTCCAGGCGCGCGTGTGGGAACCAGTAGCCTCCGCCGCCAGGCGCAGCTTCGCCACCATCGCCCCGATCTCGAAGCCGTTGATTTGCGCGGCAACGTGGACACTCGCTTGAAGAAGCTCGATGCGGGCGAATTCGACGCAATCGTACTCGCGGTTGCCGGTGTGAATCGCCTCGGCGTCTCGCATCGCGTCACGCAAGTTCTGGAGGCCGATATCATGCTCCCCGCCGTCGGACAAGGCGCTTTGGGGATCGAAACTCGCGCGAACGACCCGGAAACTTCTCAGTTGGCCGCCGCGCTCGATCATCAGGAGACGCGCGCATGCATCACGGCTGAACGCGCGCTCTTGCATGAATTGCAAGGCGGATGCCAGGTGCCGCTCGGTGCGTCGGCGCATCTCGCCGGCCGCGAGATTCACATCGAAGCCGCGGTTTTTTCCGCCGATGGCAGGGAGTTTGTCCGCCGCGATTCGCGCGGCTCCGCGGCGAATCCCGCCGCGGCTGGAAAGCGCCTCGGCGAAGTTCTCATCGGAGCAGGCGCGGACAAAATCCTGCGCCTCGCGGGACGAACCGTTGGCCAACGCTGAAAAGCCGCTGGCGGGCAAGCGCATCGTCATCACCCGCGCGCCGGAGCAGGCGCCTACTTTCGTTCGCGCACTGAATGCAGCGGGTGCGGACGTCACGATTCTGCCATGCATCGACTTTGTCCCGCCTGGAGACTGGAGCGCGGTGGATTCTGCTCTCTCTCGCCTGCCTCAATTCGACTGGATCGCGTTCACCAGCCAGAATACTGTGCGCTTCTTTTCGCGGCGTGCGCGAGAACTTAATCTCGCGCCTTTGGACCTGCGCGCCTCTGGCCCAAAGATCGCTGCGCTGGGAACCGCGACTGCCGAGGTGGCGGGAAGGGAAGGCCTGCCGCCGGATTTCATTGCCTCGACCGCCCGGTCCGGAAGTGAATTCGTTGCTGCATTCGCATCACGTGCGCGAGGCGCGAAGGTCCTTCTGCCTGCAAGCGATCAGGCGGGCGATCGCATCGCTGAGGCGCTCCGCGCAGTTGGCGCGGACGTCACATCGGTTGTGGCCTATCGAACTTGTATGCCAGAATCGCTCGATGGCGAGGCGGTCGCGCGCATTCGGCGTGAAGGAGCTGACCTGATCTTCTTTGGCAGCCCTTCGGCAGTCCGCAATTTTGTGCACATGGTGAATAGGGACACGTTGGATTGCCTCATGGAAAATTCTGCGTTCGGAGCGATCGGCCCGACTACTGCGCAGGCGATCCGGGACGCGGGCATCGAGGTTGGTTTCGAGTCGCCGCAACCGAATACGAGCGACATCATTCAGGCCATGACCCACTACTTCGCCTCGAGGAATCGGGAGAAGGCGCGAAAATGACATACCCGACCCATCGTCCGCGCCGCTTACGCCGCTCCCAGGCGATCCGCGGACTCGTCCGCGAAACGCAAGTCTCCGCCCACGGCTTGGTCTATCCGATGTTTGCCTGCCCCGGAACAAAAGTGCGCACGGAAGTTAGCTCCATGCCCGGAATTTTCCAGCAATCGCCCGATCAAATTGTGGAAGAGTGCCGCGAGGTCGCGGACCTTGGCATCCCCGCTGTGATTCTCTTCGGCCTGCCGGAGCGCAAGGACGAAACCGGCTCGGAAGCCGCCTCGGCAACTGGCGCGGTGCAGCTCTCGATCCAAGCGATCCGCAAAGCCAAGCTCGATCTGCTGGTGATCACCGATGTTTGCCTGTGCGAGTACACCAGCCACGGCCATTGCGGCGTTATCAAGGACGGCAAAATCCTGAATGATCCCAGCATCGCCCTGCTGGCCGACGCCGCTCTTTCGCACGCGCGTGCGGGCGCCGATATCGTCGCGCCCTCGGACATGATGGATGGCCGCGTTGCCGCCATTCGCAGCAAGCTTGACGAAAACAGCTTCCACGATGTGGCCATTTTGTCTTACGCGGCGAAATACAGTTCCGCGTTCTACGGCCCATTCCGCGAAGCGGCGCAATCCACTCCGCAATTCGGCGACCGCCGCAGTTACCAGATGGATCCCGCCAACGCTCGCGAGGCTCTGCGCGAAGTCGAGCTTGATATCGCCGAAGGCGCGGACATGATCATGGTCAAGCCCGCGCTGGCGTATCTCGATGTGATTCAACGCGTGCGCGAGCGCTTTGACGTGCCTGTGGCGGCTTACAACGTCAGCGCCGAATACTCGATGGTCAAAGCCGCGGCGGCAAAGGGTTGGATTGACGAACAGCGCATCGTTCTCGAAATCATCACCGGCATCCAACGCGCCGGCGCCTCGATCATCTTGACCTATCACGCCAAAGACGTCGCCCGCTGGCTCAAAGCTTGCTGAAACCGTGCTAAGCGACCAGTGTCAAGTTGTCATCCTGAGCGGCGTTGCGCGGTTCTTTGCCTCTCCCGCGTTTTTCGCGGGCGCGCAACACAGTCGAAGGACCTCTCTTCGATGTGAACTATTCGCGATGCTCCACCCTTCGTCTCATAATATGATTCCATCGTGTTCCCCGACTCCCGTTCATCCGACCTTCGCGCCCGGGCCGAAAAAATTCTCGTCGGCGGCGTGAACAGCCCCGTCCGCGCATTCCGCGCCGTGGGCGGTGCGCCTTTGATCATCGACCGCGCGCAAGGCTCGCGCCTTTGGGATACCGACGGCCGCGAATATATCGACTACATCTGCTCCTGGGGAGCGTTAATTCTCGGCCACGCCGACGCGGATGTTGTCGCCGCCATCGCGGATCAGTCCCGACGCGGAACGAGCTACGGCATCACCTCGCCGCTTGAAATCGAGTTGGGCGAACGCATCGCACGTGCCGTTCCCTCGATTGAACGCATCCGCTTCGTCAGTTCCGGTACCGAAGCGACCATGTCCGCAATCCGCGCCGCCCGCGCATTCACCAAGCGCGATCTGATCCTAAAATTCGAGGGCGGCTATCACGGCCACGCCGATAGTTTTCTCGTGGAAGCCGGCTCCGGCCTGGCGACGCTGGGAATTTCCTCCAGCCCCGGCGTCCCGGAAGCTCTC
>DATDMO010000070.1:0-2866 GCA_036518755.1 Candidatus Acidiferrales bacterium
AATATGAAGGACGAGCGCGCCGCCCCCAAAAGCGCGAAGCTTGCCGGCATGACGTTCGTCTTCACCGGAACCCTCGGGAATCGCTCGCGGGAAGAAGCCGAAGCACTGGTCACCTCGCATGGAGGCAAGGCCGGTTCATCGGTGAGCAAGAAAACCAGCTATGTGGTTGTCGGCGCCGACCCCGGCTCGAAATTCGAGAAGGCCAAATCCCTCGGCGTCGAAATCCTGAATGAGTCTCAATTCGAAAAGCTCCTAAACTCGAAATAGCCGTCGGATACAGTCGATTTCCGGCGCGGGACATAGCGTATAATAATTCCAGCGGGTGAGCCGGGTGATCGCCGGTCCGCTCCGCGCAAGCGGAATGGGCGGGAGGAAAGTCCGGACTCCGGCCGTGGCGAACTCGAAAGAGCCGGCCGCGGCAGGGCAACGCGCCTGGTAACGCCAGGGGGTTGCGTCACGCGGTGCGCGAAAGCGCGCTGGGCGGCGCGGCTACGGAAAGTGCCACAGAAAATAAACCGCCGGTGATGCTTGCACCTCGGCGGCAGGCTTTCGGAAAAACCGGAAGCCCGCCTCTTTCGGTCGAGCGCATTTGGCAAGGGTGAAAAGGTGGGGTAAGAGCCCACCGCCCGGATGGCAACATCCGGGGCACGGAAAACCCCGCGTGGAGCAAGGCCAAATAGGAGGGGAGGGCCGGCCCGGCCCGTGTGCTTGCCCCGAGTTCGCTTTCGCGAATGAAGGGCGTTCTGCTCGCAAGAGCGAAGCGCTGTGACCCTCGGGTAGGCTGCTTGAGTCCCGAAGCGATTCGGGGCCTAGAGGAATGATCGCCGCGCTCGGCTCGATGAAGCCGGGATATTCCCGGTGGAATCGGGCGCAGCGAACAGAATCCGGCTTACAGGCTCACCCGCAAGTCATTCTTCGCGAGAAATCCAACGTCCGCTCTCTGCGACTATGGTTTGGAGCGCAGATATTCGTCAACGGCGGCGGCGGCGCTGCGGCCTTCGGCGATTGCCCAGACTACGAGCGACTGCCCGCGTCGCATGTCGCCCGCGGCAAAAACTCCCGGCACTGAACTCATGTAATTTCCCTTTGTGGCGATGTTGCTGCGAGCGTCGAGTTCCACGCCGAACTGCTCGATCATGCCCGGCTTCACCGGCCCCGTGAAGCCGAGCGCGAGCAGAACGAGATCGGCGTCGATGGTGAATTCGCTGTCCGGCACGGTCTCAAATTTAGGCGGAGGCCCCACGCGCACGGCGTGCAACTGCTTCACATTGCCATCATCGTCGCCGGTGAATTTCGTGGTGCTCGCGGCCCAATCCCGCACGCCGCCTTCCTCGTGTGCGCTTTCGGTGCGAAGCTGCAGCGGCCATAGCGGCCAGGGCGTGCTGGCGTGACGCTCCTGCGGAGGCATCGGCATAATCTCGAATTGCAGCACGGACTTGGCCTGCTGCCGGTGGCAGGTGCCCAAACAATCCGCGCCCGTGTCGCCGCCGCCGATGATCACGACGCGCTTGCCCGTCGCCAGAATCTGATCTGAAATATCGTCTCCCGCAATGCGCTTGTTCTGCTGCGGCAGAAATTCCATCGCGAAATGGATGCCCTTCAGGTTACGCCCAGGCACTTTCAGATCGCGCGGACTTTCCGCGCCGCCCGCGAGCAAAATCGCGTCAAATTGTTTCCGCAGATCTTTCACCTTGATGTTGACGCCCACGTGAGCGCCCGTTTGAAAAACCACGCCCTCCGCTGACATCTGCGCCAGCCGCCGATCGAGCACAGTCTTTTCCATCTTGAAATCGGGTATGCCGTAGCGCAGAAGGCCGCCGATGCGATCGGCTTTTTCGAACACCGTCACCGTGTGTCCCGCGCGATTCAGTTGCTGTGCGGCCGCCAAGCCCGCCGGCCCCGAACCCACCACCGCGACGCGCTTGCCCGTGCGTTTCCGCGGCGGTTCGGGCGTGATCCATCCTTCATTCCACGCGTGCTCGACAATCGTCTTTTCGATCAACTTGATCGCCACCGGCGGTTCATTGATGCCCAGCACGCATGCTGCTTCGCATGGCGCTGGGCAGATGCGTCCAGTGAACTCGGGAAAATTGTTGGTGGAGTGCAGCACCCGGATCGCCTCTTTCCACTCGTCGTGGTAGGCGAGATCGTTCCAATCCGGAATGATGTTATTTACGGGGCAGCCGGTGTGACAGAAAGGAATTCCGCAGTCCATGCAGCGCGCCGCTTGCGTTCGGACTTTATCCTCGCCGAAGGGCTGATAAACCTCGAAGTAATCTTTCACGCGCTCGTCAACAGGACGGCGCGGCGCCGTTTCTCGCGCGTATTCCTTGAAGCCGGTGACTTTACCCACGGATCACCTGGCCCGTTGAGTGCTTCCCGGACTTCGCCGCCAACACGCCTGCGGGTACTCGCGGAATCCCCAGAACGCGCTTGTACTCGTGCGGGAAAACCTTGATAAACTTCGGTAAAGTGGATTCCCAATTCTCAATGATCCACTTCGCCTGCGGACTTGCCGTCAACTCGCTGTGCCGCGCGATCAACTCGTAAAGTTTCTCGACGTCCGTCTGGTTTGTAACCGGCTCGAGGTCCACCTCGGTTCGATTGCAGCGCAGGGACGAAAAGTCGCCAAATTGATCCAGCACGTACGCAATCCCGCCGGTCATGCCCGCCGCGAAGTTGCGCCCCGTATTTCCCAGCACCACAACCAATCCATTCGTCATGTACTCGCAGCCGTGGTCGCCAACGCCTTCCACGACCGCCGTCGCCCCGGAGTTCCGCACCGCAAAGCGCTCCCCGGCCATGCCGCCGAAATAGGCCTCGCCGCTCGTGGCGCCGTAGAGGCAGACGTTTCCGATCAGAATGT
>DATDMO010000071.1:0-2320 GCA_036518755.1 Candidatus Acidiferrales bacterium
ATGGCGGTAGCTCAGGCGCAGCATAAAGTTCGCGAACTCTTCGATGGACTCACCAAGCGCGGCATTGACGTGAAATTCGGCATCCACCCTGTTGCCGGCCGCATGCCCGGCCACATGAACGTGCTGCTTGCCGAAGCGGACATTCCGTACGACAAGCTTCTGGACATGGATGAAATCAACGGCGAGTTCCCGCAGACGGATGTTGCGCTGATTATTGGCGCGAACGACGTCACGAATCCCGCCGCGCGTACAGACAGCTCCAGCCCGATTTTTGGCATGCCCATTCTCGACGTGGACAAGGCGCGCACGGTGATGGTGATTAAACGCAGTATGGGCGCGGGGTTCGCGGGAATCGAGAATCCGCTGTATTACATGGACAAGACGCTGATGCTTTTCGGCGATGCTAAGAATTTTGTTGGAGCTATTCTCCGCGAATTGGCCGGCGGGCACGAGTAGCGATTTCTTGGCTTGGCCCCGATTTGAAGGGCTGCGAATGGATGACAAGAGCTTTGGCGGTTGGCCGACAGACTTGACCCGTGCTCTCATCGTTTGGATTCTCTGCGCGGCTGGAGGGTATTTCGCGTTCGATACCGGGATTTTTACCTTGCCTGGTTTATCTCTGTTCCTCTTGACGTTGTTTCTCGGTCCTTTCATTGCTGCACGATTCGCATGCCACCTCATACCCGCCGATCGCCCACTCGCGCCAACTCTGAGTTGGGGATTTCTTCTTGGCTTTATCTTTTTTCTGATTCTCGGTCTCGGCCTTCGCAAGATCGGGGAGCAGCGGCAGCCGCGAAGCGATTACACCCCAATCTGCGTCGCCTTGATCGCTGGAGGACCACTGCTCGGAGCGGTAACCTTCTCGCGATTGAAGCGCTGGAATTCGTAGTGAAAGCGCCGTCGTGCTTAGTTATTTCGCGTCGTGGAAGATGATTCCGAGAGTGTAGCGCGTACCACGATGAAGGCGACGCACGCCGTGTTTCACGTTCACGCGATAGTAGCCGCGCGTGCCGCGCACCGGGCGGTAACACGTTGTGAAGATAATCGCCTGCCCTCGATCGGCGTGGACCACTTCGGCTTTGGATTGCGCCCGCGGTTGCTGTTCCACCAGCAAGAATTCGCCGCCTTCCCAATCGCGGCCTTGCTGACGTAGCAAGAACACCATCTGGAGCGGGAAGGCAACTTCACCGTAAATGTCTTGATGGAGGCAGTTGTAGCCGCCCGTTTCGTAGTGCAACAGAAGAGGTGTGGGTTTGGTCTGCCCGGCTTTGTGGCAGATTTTCAGAAACGCCGCATGCTCTGCGGGGAATCGCGGACTCTTTTCGCCAAGCGCCTCCGCCCACTGATTCGCCACCTTGGCGAGATGCGGATAAGCGGCGGTGCGCAGCGACGCGATGATTTCCGGCAACGGATTTGCGAAATATTTGTAATCGCCGACGCCGAAGCGGTAGCGCTCCATGACGATTTGGCTACGGAAGCGGCTCTCGTCGCCATACATCGCGGCGAGCGAGGCGCATTCGTCGGGCGAAAGAATCGGCGCCGTCACGGCGTAGCCGCGCCGCGACAGAGAATCCTCCGCACTCTCCCAATTCAGCGCGTCGATGCGTTCCGGGATCGATTGCATCTCCAATGTTTTTCGGGCCAGCTCAGCCATAACTTTCCTCAGTTCCTACCGGTAGGAAGCCACCTGAAATGTAAAGTCTAAGCCAACGGTCCTCGCCGAATCTATCCGCTAAGCGTCGTTAAATGACCGGCGGAGCGGGAAACCCTTTGTATCAACAGCTGGCAACCGGCCTGCCGACATACTCCTGAAACGCCAATTTCAGTGTTATAGTGATTGCCTACATACAGAACCCTGGTCGTTCCTGAGGAGGTTCGCATGAGCCAGAACAGAGTTCTACGCAACGATTCCCGTAGAACATTCTTGCAATTCACGGTTGGCGCAGCCGCTGCGTCGGCTTTCCGCATCATGACCGAGCCGATGCTCGCGGCCGCTGCGGTCAAGCATGAAGCCAGGCGATATCCTCCCGGCGCAGTGGTCATCGACGCGAATGAGAATCCGCTCGGTCCGTGCGATGCCGCGCGGGCGGCGGTTGTTTCCATGGCGCCGCAGGGCGGCCGCTATTCGTACTGGTTGACTGATGAACTTGTCGAAACGTTCGCGGAACAGCAGGGGCTCAAGCGCGAATACATTCGGCCGTTTCCAGGTTCGAGCGAGCCGCTGCACTTTTCGGTTCTGTCGTTTACCTCGCCAACCCGAAGCTACGTCACCGCCGATCCTGGCTACGAAGCTGGTGCGCACGCGGCAAAAGTTTCGGGG
>DATDMO010000072.1:0-4970 GCA_036518755.1 Candidatus Acidiferrales bacterium
TCGAGTTGCTGGCGCAGATAGGGATCCGTGATTCCAGGCATGGCTTTGCTCTCCCCTTCCGAGACTCTCGCAGTTCGAGCTGCGGTGCTATCCGATTCAGACATGGGACTCCCCCTTTTTGTGCTTGCTAATTCGATTCACCAGCAGCCGCCAGGGATTCGGCTCTCAGCGCGCCCAAGAGGCCCCGGCCCGTCTTGCGTTCCAACCGCACCAGTCGCCGCTCGAAGCGGGCGCGTCGCTCGCGGTATGCCCTGGGAGCAATGGAGCCCAACTCCCTGGCGCGATCCAGTTCGGCAAGGGCCTGGCGGGCGAGCGAAGCGGCCCGATGCGGCTCCCTTGCTCTGTGCTCGTAGTGTATCGCCAGTTGCTCATAGGCTTCGAAGCCCTCGCGCGAATGGCCAAGCATCCCTTCCCATAGCTCGCATGCCAGGGCCAAATCTCCCTCGCGTTTCGCAAGCCGCGAAAGCGACCAGCGAGCTGCGCGATCGGTTTCCGGGGGCAGCGCACGGGCGATCGAATGCTGATAAAGCTTTCGGGCGCGGATGGATTCTCCCCGGCGCTCGCAGATGCGTGATATGCCGAAAAATTCGAGCGCGTCTGTTCCATGTTGCTCCGGCTGGCTGAGCAAGGCAAGCACGCGGCTGGCCAGCCCTGCCAGTCCTCGCAGGTCCATTTGATTGTGATGGAAAATGGGCACCAGAGGATCGGGTGAGCCACCGCGCAAAAAATCGAAGTAGATAGAAGGAATTAATTCAGACATCACGTCGATGCCGCGATTCCAGCCGAGCACATGCTTTTCGAGATCTTGCAGCCGCACAGAACCGAGCCGCAGCCGCCACAAATTCCTGGCAGGATGAAGGAAGTCGATATGCGCGCGCGGCGCGGGCAGCTTGATCGCACGCGTCATGCGGAAGCGCGTCTCGAGCAGAGGCCAGTCAAATGATTTTCCATTGAAAGTGACGAGCACACGGCGCTCGGCCATGCGCTCGGCCAGCGCGACCAGCAAGGAATGCTCCTCGCTCTGCTCGCGCATGAAAAACTGCTCGACTTCGAGGCCGCCCGCGTCCCACCAAGCGATGCCGACAAGGAACGGATAGGTTCCCGTGCCTCCGGCGAGTCCCGTAGTTTCCGTATCGAGGAAAAGCCATTGCTTGGGATCGCCCACTTCCTTGGGCGCGCCAGGAGCGAGTAGGCTCAGCGCGACTGGATCAATTTCCTGCTCGAGCGCGTTCACGACGACGCCGTCTCCGATCGCTTCCGAGAACCACCGGCGCAATCCGAGGTGTTCGCCAAACCGATTTCTCCCCGGCGAGGCGCCCAGAATCTCGGCGAGGCGAATAGCTCCCGCGGGAACGTCGGGAAAGAATCCGCGTGTCGAGCCGTCGGGCTCGGTCGCGCGCGGGCCGCGTCGCTGGCGCGGGCTGGGCTGGAGCGCCTTGAGCCGACTTAGAATCGGGTGAGTGGTCATCGAGTGCTCGCAAGGCTTAGTCGCATTCCGACCCTTTCGCGACTGTGACGGGTAGACGTGCACCCGGTCCTTTGTTTTCCGTAAGTTGCGTCATGTTCTACTCGGCTCATGTGTCGATCAGAATCGCGGAGGAAGGGCGACCCAGGTCAGCGTTAGTCTGCCCGAGGCCGCCGATTTGACTTCGGCCCGCTGCGTTTCCGGAGGCCACTCTCCGTCGACCCTCCACTTACTTCGCTCCTTTGACTAAAAGTTCTGTCTTGACGCTCCTCACTTTAATTGCGAATGCAAGCGAAAAGTGAAAATGCGCCTGTGGACTTTCCCGACAACATCGAGCGAAGAGAGGTTCTTCGACTGCGTGTCCCAGCGCTTCGCGCGAAGCCAAAAGCGCGGGGCACTCCGCTCAGAATGACGATCAACTGCCACTCCTTCTAGGAACACAAGTGCTCCAGGATGGCGAGCGCGGCTTCCTTGGCACGCTCGGCCTTCTCTCCCGCGGGGCCGACGCAGGAGGGACAGCCGTTTTCGCACGGGCACGCCGCGATAAGCTCCTGCGTGCGGCGCAAGAGCAGGTCATGCACGCGATAGAGCGGCTCGCTGAAGCCGATGCCGCCGGGATACGCGTCATAGATATACAGATTCGGCTCGAAGAATTCTCTGGTCGCGGCTACGTCGCGGAGCGAGCCCGTGAATCCCTGCCACTCCGTTTCGATTCCTGCACTCGGCGGACGCTCGCCCACAGCGGTGCCAAGATCGCGGTGGTCGCACATCAAAAGTAGCGCAGCCATCGATTCCAGCGCGTGGAGCAAGCCAAAAATTCCGCTCTGGCGATCGGAAAGAGGGAAGGGGAGCGCTTCCAATAGTTCGCGATCGAGCGTGATCCAGAAGGCAGTGGTGTGCATTTCATTTTCTGGAAGCTCGAGTTTTCCGTCGCCGACATTTTCGTTGCTGAAGAATTTTATTTTCTTGAAGCCGATGACTTGGGAGCGGACGAGAACGTCTCCGTGGGCGCGCGAGGCGTTTCCAGCAATCGAAGAGAGATTCCTCGACTCCGTGTCCCGACCCGCCTGCTGGCGGGAGAAGGCAAAAGCGTCGGGCCCCTCCGCCCGGAATGACGATTGGGCGGCGCGTGACGGGGGTGCGGAATCGGTGATGCGCTCTTCCTCGGCGATCTCGAGGACGCGCACCTGCGTGTAGCGAATTGCGTCCGTGTAGTAATCCACGTTTACGGGCTTCACGTAAGCCTTGCGCCGATCGAAATCGAGGTGCTCGACGTGGTATTGCTGCCCCTGGTGAAGATAAATCGCCTTGGGATGAACGGTGGTGAGCGCGGATGAAAAATCGACCTCGCCGATTACTTCTGCACCGCCTTTCTTGAAGCGATCAAGGTTGCCATCGTCTTCTGCGGCGGTTTCCACGATCACGAAATTATCGGATGTGACCGAGCGAAGGCTGACCGTATCCGCCGGATAGGCTTCCTGGACCCAGTGCCAATTTCCGCCGCTGCGATGGAAGAAGCCGGCCTCGGCCAGGCGCTCGCAGAGGTTCGAAAGATCGACGGCGCCGAATCGTTCGTCGGGTGCCATGGGAAGCTCGAAGGCCGCACACTTCAGGTGGTTGACGAGAATTTCAAGATTATCGGGCTGGATGTAGGCGTGTTCGGGCGAGCGGCCGAAAAAATATTCCGGATGCTGGACAATAAATTGATCGAGCGGCGCGGACGAGGCCACGAACACAGCACAGGAAGCGCCGCTGCGGCGTCCGGCGCGGCCCGCGCGCTGCCACGTAGAAGCAATCGAGCCGGCATAGCCGGCCATCACGCAAGCATCGAGCGAGCCGATATCGATTCCCAATTCGAGCGCACTGGTGGCGACCACGCCGCGAACGCGCCCATCGCGCAGGCCGCGCTCGATTTCGCGGCGCTCGCTGGGCAAATAGCCGCCGCGATAACCGCGAACCGGCTCCGCCGCACCCGGTTGCGGCGGGTTGGCCTGCTGCAAATAGGTGAGCAGCACTTCCGTGTGCAGGCGGCTATTGGCAAAAACGATGGTTTGCAGCTTTCGTGCGAGGAGTTCCTTCGATACGCGCGCCGTTTCGTTCAGGTAGCTGCGGCGGATGCCTAGATTGCGATTCACCAGCGGCGGATTGTAGAAAACGAAAAGTTTT
Organism: Candidatus Acidiferrales bacterium; assembly: GCA_036518755.1. Classification (GTDB taxonomy): domain Bacteria; phylum Acidobacteriota; class Terriglobia; order Acidiferrales; family UBA7541; genus Palsa-295. The sequence goes on from DATDMO010000072.1 coordinate 3,632, forward strand.
TCGGCGGCGGGCGCGCCATTTTCTTCCACGGTCTCAACCGGGCGTTCGATCAATTGCGAAGCGAGCTCGCCAGGATTGGCGATGGTGGCCGAGCAGCAGATGAATTGCGGCGTTGAGCCGTAAAATCGCGCGATGCGCGCGAGGCGACGGAGCACGTTGGCCAGATGGCTGCCGAAGACGCCGCGATAGGTGTGCAGCTCGTCGATCACGATGTAGCGAAGATTCTCGAACAGGCGAATCCATTTCGTGTGGTGCGGCAGGATTCCGGTGTGAAGCATGTCCGGATTGGTGAGGATCACGTGAGCGCGTTCGCGGATGGCTTTTCGCGCGTCGCTGGGCGTATCGCCGTCATAGGTGAAAACGCCGAAAGAATCGTCAAGCCGCGTGGCGAGATCGTGAAGTTCGGCGAGTTGATCTTGCGCCAAGGCCTTTGTCGGAAAGAGGTAGAGCGCTCGGGTATCCGGATTTTCCAGAATGGAGTTGAGGATCGGCAAGTTGTAGCAAAGGGTCTTGCCGGAGGCAGTCGGAGTGACCACCACGAAATCTTTTCCGGAGCGGGCAAGTTCGGCAGCGGCGGCTTGATGCGAATAGAGGCGCTCGATGCCTTTGGCGCGGTACGCGGAGGCGAGTTCATTGCGCACCCAAGGCGGCATGGGGCGAAATTGTGCCTGGCGGGCGGGGAAATGCTTGATGGCCGTGAGGACATCATCGTGGCGAGCCCGGGCCGAGAGGACGGCGAGGACCTCTTCCACGGTTTCCAAGGTCGATTGCGAACGAGAGGCCAAACGACTTGACGATGCTGGCACGCTGCCTCCGAGGATTCTTCCTTCGCTTTTTGTTCGCTAAGGCTACCACGCCGCTGGAGCTCAGGCAACGCATTTTCTAAAGAGCCGGTGAAATGGGTACAAAAGGTGCGCTACAGGGTTTTTGAGAAGAGAGGTTTTTGGTCCATTTGCTGCTCGCGGAGGTAGCGGTCGAAGGCCATGGCGATATTGCGAATGAAGATGCGGCCCAGCGGTGTGACGCGAATTTCCGCTGAATCCAGCGTGACCAGGCCGTCGGTGGCCGGTTCCTCGAGGCTCGCAATTTCCGGAGCGAAGTATTCGTCAAACGAGATGGCGAACTCGCGCTCGATTTCTTGCTTCGAGATAACCGTGTGGCAGAGCAAGCGGCCGATCACGGCGCGGCGGATCACGTCGTCTTGCGAGAGGCGGTAGCCGCGCATGGTGGCGATGCCGCGGTCGGCGACGGTCGTTTGATACGCGGGAATTTCGCGTCGATTTTGCGCGTAGGATTCGCCGATGGAGCTGATCGCGCTCACTCCCATGCCGTAAAGATC
>DATDMO010000073.1:0-11873 GCA_036518755.1 Candidatus Acidiferrales bacterium
CCTTCGGGAATTTGCCTCCACGCCGCACCCATGCAAAAGCGGGTTGCCCCTTCGGCTTTCGCGCGCTTCGCGGCAACGAGGACGTCCACAGGATTCATCAGCTCTTGCCTCGCCACATCCGTTTTGTAGTGGGCGCTCTGCGAACAGTAGGCGCAATCCTCGGGGCAGCCGCCCGTTTTGATCGAAAGCAGGCGGCAAAGCTGGACCTCGTCAGCTTGATGAAATTCGCGGTGCGTGGACTGCGCTTGGAACATCAACTCCGGGAATGGAAGCTCGTAGATGCGGCGAATTTCTTCCCGGGTCCAATCGTGGCGAATCGGCATCAGCAAAGGTTCCTCGATGGGTTTCAAAGATAGCAAAATCGCATGCGATCAGGAGTGAAATGTTGCCTCGGCTGACGTCGAAGAGAGATTCTTCGACTGCGCACGCCGACGGAGATCTGGGAACCGATCTCCGGAAAGCGACGGCATCGGCGTGCTCCGCTCAGAATGACGCCCTGTTTAGTGAGGCGGGTGGCTCGAGCGCGCCAAGCATGTGCGGCGGGCGTAGCATTGCTACGCCCTACGAAAGAGGGCCGCAGGTAAGGCTGGCGCGAAGCCCGCGATCGATGCGGAGGCTAGCGCGCGGTGGCGGTGACCGGCTTGCGCGATTGGCGGGCGGCGCCCACTTTCTCGAGGCCCTCAAGCAGATCCTCGACGAGGTCTTCCGCGTTCTCGCAGCCCGGCGAAAGACGCAGCAGGCTATCCGAAAGGCCCAGCTTCGCGCGTTCTTCAGGTGGAATCGACGCGTGCGTCATCGTGGCGGGATGGCAGATCAGCGCCTTCACACCTCCCAAACTTTCTCCGAGCGCAAAATAGCGGCGCGAGGACGAAAACGCGATCACCTCTTCCATCGTGCCATCCAGCTCGAAGGAAACCATGCCGCCGAAACCCGTCATTTGCTTGCGCGCAATGTCGTGGCCGGGATGACCAGGCAAACCGGGGAAATAGACTCTCCGCACCAGCGAATGTTTGCTTAACGCCTTCGCGATCGCCGCGGCGTTTTCCTGGTGGCGCTGCATTCGGAGTTCGAGAGTTTTCAGGCCGCGCATGGTAAGCCAACAATCGAACGGCGAAGGAACCGCGCCGGTGGCGTTCTGCAAAAACTTGATTGGCTCGAAGATTGCCGGATCCCTTGCGAGCACCGCGCCCTGCACGGTATCAGAGTGGCCGGCAAGATACTTCGTCACACTGTGGACGACAATGTCCGCGCCCAGCTCGAACGGCTGCTGAAAACAGGGCGTCGCGAAAGTGTTGTCGACGACAACGACCGGCCGATCTCCCAGGCCTAGCTTGCCATCGACCGGAGAGGTCTTTGTGGCATGCGCGAGCTTGCTGATGGCTGCGATGTCACTGATCAGCAGGCGCGGATTCGTCGGCGTCTCGATCCAGACAAAACGCGTGCGCGGCGAAAGCGCCGCTTCGACAGCCTTGAGGCTGCCCGTGTCGATCTGCTTGGTCACCACACCGATCGGCTGAAAAACTCTATTGAGGATGCGGTAAGTGCCGCCATAAACGTCCAGCGGGATGATGACCTCGTCGCCCGGGCGCAGGTAGGCTTGCAGCACGGCGTTTTCCGCGGCGAGGCCGGATGCGAATGCCGCGGCATGCTCGACGCCTTCGAGCGCCGCCAACACTCCTTCGAGGCGCTGGCGCGTGGGATTGTTGGTGCGCGAATAGGAAAAGCCTTTGTCGTGGCCCGGCGATTCCTGCTCGTAGGTGGAAGTCTGGAAAATCGGGGCGACGAGCGCGCCCGTTTCCGGCTCAGACGGCTGTCCCGCGTGGATCGTTTTTGTGGCGAACTTCATGTGCCGCTCCCTTTTCTGCTAAATCGAAGAGAGATTCTTCGACTGCGTAGCCCGGCGCTTCGCGCAAAGGCGAAAGACGCGGGCCACTCCGCTCAGAATGACGTCACACCAAACCGTTTGGGAGTTGAATCTTCAATCGACCCCGAAGGCTCGGGGCCAGTTGAGGATCTTATCTCTCCCTGCTCTCCCAGATGACAACCTGGGAGCCCTTTTAAAGGGCAGGAATTAGCACCTTGGCGATTGCACCAGGTTGCTGTGGCTTCCTAGGGCCTGTCCCCTCAGCCACTCTGGATAAGCGCTGCCGTTAAGCAGCAGCGAAATCGTAACAAACAGGGCCTGCGGCGTCAATAGATGGAGGCAAACGACGGTGTCCTGGTTTGTTATTTCATTGCGTGTGGGTGCGAGAATGTTGATCCGCCCCTTGGTTTCATTTACTCTGGGAAGCAACCGAAGCACAACGAGCACAAAACTGGGAGGCAAAGTTTTGCCTATGGCAACATGCCCCACTTGCAATCAAGATGTACCGACCCCTTTTTTCTTTAGCTTGGATGCCTGGAGATGGCTCGTCTGCCCCCATTGCAAGGTTAGGCTAGAAATGAAACCGCCCCGCTCTTTTTTGTTAGCCACCCTGATGGTGCCGCTGCTTGTGCTCGCTCGAGGGGGCCGTGTCCTGGAGATCATTGCATTCGTTTATATTTTCGCAACCTGCTTCCTTCTGCTATTGGAAAGCGTCCATCCTAAAGTGCGGCTCCGGAAAAAGCCCCTGCCCAAACCCACGATCCGGCTAGACATTAACGGCCGCTCAAATTAGGAACTATCCGGCAAGCTGCAGTCATTTCAGTCTGCCAGCGGCACAGACTCTTGGCTGCGGCTTACCTCTTGGGCTCACGAGCGCGGGCCAGAGCCTGCGCCACGCCACCCCCGTGGTAGACTGCGCGCATGCCTTTTGCCCTGCCTGACCTCGCGTGGTCGACCTGGATCATTGCAGCCGTCTGTGGGTTCATTCTCGCTGCGCTCGTTCCCAAGCTCGCGCCACGCGGGAGTGGAGTCAGCAGCGCCCTCGTGTTCATTATCATTTGTTTGGCGTCTGTTTGCGGAGTGATTGGCGCACTCAAGTGGTTCGGCGCGAAGTAGGAGCCGAGGCAAAAACGCCGGCTGGAAACCCGTCGACTCGTCTCGGGACCAGCCGGGGCTACAAGAGCATCACCTCGCGATCAGGGGCGCTGAATCAGTTCCATACGGTTGCCGGCCGGATCAATCGCGATGCCTATCATGATGCCCGTGTTTCCAAACGCGCGAGGTTCGCCGGCCATCGAGCCGCCGGCTGTCTTAATCGCGGCCTCGGTCGTCTTCATGTCCTTCACGTTAAAGATCAGGTGCGCAATCGGATCCTTGAGGTCATTGGAATCGCGATGCGTGATCACGACGGGCGTGCTCTTGTTGGCCTTCGCGGCGTCGGCGGTCGCGCCGAAGTTCAAGAAGATCTCCGCTCCACCGGGCACGTTGATGCGATTGACCTCAAACATGCCAAACGCGGCCTCGTAGAACTTCGCCAATGCAGCGGTGTCTTCCGCGCCGACCCGCGCCGAGTTCAGCGTGACCTGCGCGTGCGCGGCGCTCGCGAGAAGCAGCGCGGCGGCGCCCATCATCACGATTGCGTAAATTCTCTTCATCGAAGCCTCCGATAACATGCCGTATTCAACAAATTTGAAGCCGACATGCTAACACGGTTCCGCTATCCCTTCATCCCGCGCTGCCAGAGCGCGCACAACGCGGTGTTGTAGAGCGCAAGCGCCGTCGTAATCTGCCCCAGATGATTGTCGTGCGTGGATAGATACGCCGCTTTGTGCAGCACGTCCGGGTGCAGGTTCCCTTCAGTGGAACAGTCGATGATCACGGCGCCCTCTTTCACGTTGCGGACCAAATCCGCCTCGGACTGGGCCGGGAACGCGGTCACGATAATATCGGCGGTCTTGAGATAATCCTCCCGGTCTTCCGGACGGGTCTGCGGATGGATCATCAGCGCGGTGGCCCCGATCCGCATCAGCATGCTTTGCAGCGGAATGCCGATGCGCGGCGAGCTATTGCAGATCACCACCGTTGGACCGCTCCGGCGGGCATCGCGCGGAAACATGTTCTTGATTTCTTCGTGCTGGTGCAACAGAGTGAGGATCGCTTTTGCCGTGCAGGGCACCACGCCTTCGTACTTCTCCTCTTCGTCGACCGTCTTGATATTCAGCGCCATGCGGCCGGTGTTTTCGACGGTCAGCCCTTCGATATCCTTTTCCGGACGCACCCGCCGCAGAAAATAATCCTCGGTCTTGCCGAATGGCGCCGGGAAGAAGATAAAAGTCCCGTAGATTTTCTCGAAGACCTGCGCGCCCATCAGCAGCAGTTCCAGGGCGTCGGCGCTCTGCGCTTCCTCGACGCGAAAATCCAGGCCGCGCTGCCGGAACATCTTCCCCATATAGCTGGCGTAGCGCCGGGAGCCGCGATCCACTTCCACATTCGGCAGACGCGGCAGGAACGCGGCGACGCGAATCTCGCCACGGTCGAGGCCGGTCTTTTCCACCTGCGCCAGCTTCTGTTCCGCTTGAGCAAACACTTCCTCGGCCGCTGCAATGCAATCCAATCGCTTGCTCTGCGGAACTTGCTGCGTCCAACTCATGTCTCGCGCGAACGACGTTTGTTTCGCCTGCGGCGTTTCGAGCGTATCCATATGGTGAGTTGATTATCGCGCGCCAGGCCGCCATGGACAAAGGGAGATCGCGCCGCCGCGCTAGAACAGGAACGGGACGAGGCGCCGGGTGCGGCGCATGTACTGCTTGTAAGGTTCACCGAGAGCCGCGATCAGCGCGGATTCCTCAACGGATATCCGGTACGCATAGGCAATTCCCGTGCAGGCAAGAATTGCCAGAAGCGACGCCCAATTTCCGAGCGCCAGACCCACCCCGATCAGCGTGATGAGGGCGCCAGTGTAAGAGGGATGGCGGATGTAGCGATAAGGTCCCACCTCGACGACAGTTTGGCCGGCGTGAACGGCTACATTGTAGGTAAAGAACCGGCCAAGCACCTTCATGGCATAGAAACGAAACGCTATTCCCGCCAGCATCAGGGTGACTCCGGCAAAGAAGACCCAAGTTCGCTCAACCATGATCGTTCCTCGCGGGAAATTGACGGAAAGCGTAAAGGCTGACCCAATCCCAAGCCAAAGCAGAAGCACAAGGAGCCAAGCGGATCCTCGGTCGCGACCCTTCGAGCGATTCCCCGATCGTTTGGTTAGCAGCCCGAAGGTTTCCAGCCCACCCCACAACCAAAAGGTGCCCCAGAAGGTAATCGCGTAGATGGCTCGACCTGAAAATGGCAAAGGGACCAATGTAGACCTCCCAACTCTAAGAAGAGCGAGTGTAAGCCCTGTGTTTTAGAGTACGCACCGGCGGGGCGGTTTATTACCAGCCTGAAAATGGGCAGTTCGCCAGCGCAGCGGCGTTGGGCAGTTCGTCAGCCCGCCAAACCCTAGGGTTGGCGGGCTGACGAACTAGACCTCGAACAGCGGAGCTGTCGCAGGGGATATCGTATCGCTATCCACCGGATCCACCGGGAAGAAGAGTCGAGCATTGTGCGGGCCGGGTTCGGAACGCCAGAGCTGGCCCTCAAAGTACTCCAGCAAGGCGCGAGCGCGAGAATGGCGCATCCCTGTGGCTTGGATGACGCGCTCTTTGGGCTGGCCGGGGGTGCGGCGGATGGCTTCGGCGAGCTTTTCGATGTCGGTCTGCTCGGCGAAGGCTCCGGGCGAATCGGTGACCACAAAGTCGCCGGAACCGCCGAGCTCAGGCCGCAGCGTCAGCGCAAATTCCTCGGCGAAGCGGCTCTTGAAACATTCGAGGCGCAGTACCCCCGCCACACGGTCGCGCGAGACGGCCCACGCCGTGTCCACTCCACCCGCAATGTCGCTCGACCCGCGATAGTGCGAACTCTCGGACTTGGGCTTGTGGTGCAACACCACGACGGTCGCGCCCGCATTGGCCAGCGCGCGCAAGTCGGCCATCACCATGGCCATTGCAGTGGCGGAGTTTTCGTCAACCGCGGCATGGAAGCGAATCAGCGAATCAAAGACGATCAGCGGGCGCCGCTCGCGCGCAATTTCAAGCAACCGCACGTCGCCAATGCCCGGAGGCGCATCGGCGAGCCAGCCGCCCCAGATGCGGCTGTCCGCCGCGGCGGACGAGTCGATGCCGAGCACTGCGAGGCGCTCGCGCATCACCGCCAGAGGATTTTCGCGATCGAGATAAAGGACGCTCGCTTGCACGCACTTGCGTGCGAGAAACATTCCGCCGCTCGCGACGCCGCGCAGCAGCGCCAGCGCCAGCCACGTCTTGTAGCTGCCCGGCTCGCCGGCCAGCAGCGTCACCGACGCGCGCGGCAAAATGCCTTCGATCATCCACTCGGTTGCCGGCGCGTGTAGCGAGAAAACGTCCGGGATTTCCTCCCAGCAGCGGATCCTGTGACCCCGACGCTTCACGGCGCGTGTTCGACCGCGAGTAAACACACGTTTGCGACGTCTCGTTCTGTTCGCGTGTGGCGTCATTCGCTTTCCCCTGAACTTCCAGGACGGCTGCTGCGTCCGAGCCTTATGTAGCAACTCGATTCAGGCTAACACTGAGGAAAATCGGAATTATCAAGCAGCGCCTGTGGACTCTCGCGGGGACGCCAGCCCGCGGCCGGGTCACTCCGAGCGGAGTGTCCCGCGCCCTTGATTTTGCGCGAGGCGGCGGGACACGCAGCCGAGCAATCTCTCTTCGATTTAACTTGCGGCACTATTTCATTTCCAAGAGAGATCCCCTCTCTCCGTCCGGCGCCGCGCACAAACCGCGCGAAGAGAAAAGCGCGAGACTCCGCTCGGGATGACACGGGGGTGGCGATTCTGCAACCTTGCTACGTGGTTCAGCGTCTTATACTCTATAAGCGAGGCAGCCATGAACAAGCTGAAGGGGCTTAGGCTCGCCGCAGTTGTCCTCACCGCACTCTTTCTGGGACCGGGCATTCTCCAAGCGCAGCGACAGGCGCCGATGACGTCCGCGCAGCCATCCGCGCGAACGCTTCCCTCTCGGCCTGCGAATACCGTTCGCGCGCGACCTGCTCAGGCGCCTCGTATGGCTGTTGCCAGGACCCGCGGACATATCACCACTGGCACACCCGTGAATGATCCGGGCAACGCATTCGCGAGCGGTTTTGGAAATTTCGGAAGCGCGCCATTATCCGTGCAGCAACTGCTCGATCCCGTGCCGGGCCTGGGCTTCGATTTCTCTGATCTCGCCGCCAGGGATCGCGATCTCGATATAAAGGCCGTCATCGATCCGGTAACGGAATGGCGTCTAGCAACTGCGGAGCGGCTGCTTCGAGACAGTCGGGGATTCGGAGGATTCGTTGGAACCGGCGGCTTCATTCTGGATGGCGGTGGCGTTTACACAGTGCCGGAGGAGCCCACAGGTGGGCCTGCCGCCGCTGCACCTGCGCCGCAGCCTCAAATCATCGTGGTTCAGGCGCCCGCTGCTGCCAATCAGCAAGGCGCCGCGCCCGCGCCGGCGGCCGAATCGCAGGCGCAACAGCAGGAGCTTCCTGACATTGGCCAATTCATTCTGGTGCTGCGCGATGGGACCACGATTCAGGCCGTCGCTTTCACTCGCAAAAGCGATTCGATTGTTTACATCACCGCTGATGGCAGCCGCCGAACACTGGCGGTCGCCGACCTCGATTCAGCGGCCACCGAGCGCGTGAATCAGGAACGCGGCACACCTCTCAATTTGTCTCTGTAGTTGCTCTACGTCAATATCTGCAGTCCCACGGTACGGAAAAAGAAAGGGCCGGACTCGCGCTCGCCCCTCTACTGGCGTTCTGCGCGTGTCCGGGCCCGAGTTGTTCGACAGTGCTGCGCGAATCTTGGTAAGCGGCTTTACTCGCCACTCACCTGTACCGGCACTGTTTCGATCATTTGTGGCTGCTGAGCGAGGAGTGTCTGCAGGTCCTTCGGCATTTCAAAATAGAACGTGCCGATGTTGGGCAATCGCAACGCCCGGACCGTGACCTTTCCATCGTGACGAATGCAAAGCAATGCGGCGTGCCCGAACTGCCCGTGGAAGGAGTCAAGTTCTTGCGGAACCATAATCCCAAGGCTTTCTGTCCCTCGGTAGACGCGGATCAGTCCGTACGACCCGTCGGCACGATCGACCGAAAACGTATAGTCGCCCGTCTGAAGCGTCATTTTCCCCACTTGTGCGTCGAACGGCAGCTTGAACCGGCCTTCCTCAGACGGTCCAGCTTGCAACCCCGACGCGATCGCTCCGATCGCAATCACAGCGACCAGCGCAGCCCACAAAATACCCTTCTTGGAACCTTTCATTTTTATCCCCCGTTTGTGTGATCGATCTGCGTTCAAATGCACGCCGTTACATCGCAAGCCCAGTGCCAGTCAGGCTCCAGCGGTTACTTCTGCAGCACATGCGGGGGATGCCTTTCAGTTTCAATTGCATACCAGGCGTTCGAGCGTCACGTGCGCGACGGCGCTTCCCTGAAGAATCACAGACTGGACAAATTCTGACGCTGCGACTGACATACTGGGGCGAGGCAACTGCTTGCGGTACACGTAGCTCGTTACACGCTTGCGTCGGTGCCGTTATTTGAATCCGCCGCTAGCGCCATCTGAAAATCAGCGCCGCGCCAATCGCGGCGAAAATTGCCGCGTACGCGAATCCTGCCGTTGGGCTTACCGCGGACCACAGCGCGCCCACCGCCACGCTTGAAACCAGATCGCCCACTCCGTTCGTCGCTGCAAGGATTCCAAATCCAGAGCCGCGTACCGCTTTCGGCAACAGCTCCGCAGCCAGCGATTTCTCGATGGACTGCTGAAACGCGTCGTGTATTCCCGCGAGCGCAAAAAGAATCACGAGCACCTCGATGGTCGGCCGCTCGACGATGAATCCCACATAGCTGATCACCCCCACCGCGTAGCCGAGCGCCAGCAATCGCCGCTTGCCGATGCGATCGCCGATCGCTCCGACGGGATACGACGCAGCCGCGTCCACCAGATTGTGAAACGTGTACAGCGCAACCGAAATGGCCGCGGCCCTTCCGGCGCCGAATCGCGGCGCAAGAATCTGATTGGCGCGCAAGATCAAAAGTGTGGGCGCAAAATCTCCAATGCCGTGCGCGAAAACGCCCGCGAGAAAGTGCCAGAATCCTTTTGGCAACTGCGCCACTCTTGCTGCGAGGTTCGCACCAGCCGCGTGTGTTTCGTGCGCTTCCGCACGTTTTGCCGCGGGCACCAGCAACACGAACGCAAGCGCCGAGACAATGCCTGGCAGCAGCGTCCAGCGCAAAAGGTTCCGAAATCCGAGCGTGCCAAGCAGCAGCGTAGCCGAAAGCGGCCCTAACACCGCGCCAAACGTATCCATGGCGCGCTCGAAACCAAAGGCCCGACCTTCCTGCCCCGGCGCCACCGCGGCGGCCAGCAGCGTGTCGCGCGCCGGCCCTCTGCTGCCCCGCCCCATCCATCCGACCGAGCGCAGCACCAGCACCACCGGCCAGCTTTGCGCGAACGCGTATCCGAATGTGGTGAGCGCCGTGGTGACATAGCCCGCGATTCCCGCCGGCTTTCGCAGCGCGGGATGGTCCGCTACAAATCCGCCCGCAAGTTTCGCAAAGCTTGAAAGCCCGTCGGACACGCCCTCGATAATTCCCAGCGCGGCAGCAGGCGCTCCGAGGCTCGCAAGAAAAGCGGGAAGAATCGACGTGGCCGCCTCGTGCGACCAGTCGGAAAAGAGGCTGGTCAGCCCAATGCCAAGCACTCCGCGCGTGAGCCAACGCTTCGGAGCAGTTGCAATTTTCGTTTCACTCATAAGTTGAAGAATCAGTCTGGACGCACGCTGCGATTTGGGTCAACTGTGATGTGTTTGCCGATGTAGAATCGCGCGGATGCGAGCCGTAATTCAACGAGTGAGCCGTGCAAGCGTGAGCGTCGATGGCGCTGTAACCGGCAAAATCGAAAATGGCCTGGTGGTGCTTCTCGCCGTGGGGCGCGGAGACGCCGCAGCCGCCGCCGTTTCCCTCGCCGAAAAAATCGTGAATCTTCGAATTTTCAGCGACGAGCAGGGCAAGATGAATCGCTCGCTGCTCGATACTGGCGGCTCCATTCTCGCGATATCGCAATTCACTTTGTATGGTGACGCGCGCGGCCAGCGGCGTCCGAGCTTCTTGCAAGCAGCTCCCCCGGAAAAGGCGCAGGCCCTCTACGAGGAATTTGTTCGCGCGCTTCGTGCGCTCGGCATCGCCACCGAGACCGGAGTATTTCAAACGCACATGTCGGTCGAGCTAACGAATGACGGCCCGGTCACAATTCTTCTCGATTCGGATAAGCTTTTCTAGCGATTCGGCGCGGACAACGCGATTAAGCCTTGGGTTAGCCCCAAACTTTTCGCGCCGTCTCCACTACCAGCTCCAGTTTGCGCCACTGCTCGTCCATCGAGAGCAGGTTCCCGGCTGCAATCGAGGCGAAACCGCACTGCGTGCTGAGCGCGAGATTTTCCAGCGGCACAAATCGAGCCGCCTCGTCGATTCGCCGCCGCAAATCATCCTGCGACTCGAGTTGCGGCTGCTTCGTGGTAATCAAGCCGAGTACAACCGTTTTCCCACGAGGCACCAGACGCAATGGCTCGAATCCGCCCGCTCGTTCAGTGTCGTATTCCAGCAGGAATGTATCCACGTCGAGCCTGCCGAATAGTTTCTCGGCAATTGCGTCGTAACCGCCTTCGGTAAACCAGCGGCTGCGGCTGTTCCCGCGGCAAACGTGAATCCCTAGCGTGATGTCCTCGCGTTTGAAACCCTTGATGGCCGCATTGTCTCCGGCAACCGACTTTTCGAATTCGGCGTCCGGGTCTTGGCCGCTGGCCTTCATTTGCTCGCGCTGCTTGGGATCAAGATAATGCGAATAAAATGGCGCGTCGAGTTGGATGTACTTCACTCCCTCATTCACCAGGAACCGAATTTCATCGCGCACAATTTCCACCAAGTCGTGAAGCAATTCGGCGTGCGAGGGATAAAACCGTTCGCTCACACCCTGCTTGTAACTCGACACCATGAAGTTTGCCGGCGAGGGCAGCGTCACCTTGAACGGCCCCGGCGCGTTCTTCTGCAAAAACGGCACTTCATGCCCCGTCATCTTGCGAACTTTTCGCAGCTTGGCGCCGACCGCTTGCGCCGTGCTGCCTTCGGGTCCGCCTCCCGGACCCTTCCAATCGAGGATCACCTTGTCGGCGACGAATCCCTCGACGGCGTCGGCCATATCCGTGAGCCAAGAGCCGCGCCGCAGTTCCCCGTCGGTGAAGATGGGAATCCCGGCCTTCCGCTGTCCGGCGAGCGTCGCGAGGATGGCGCGATCTTCAATTGAGCGAAGCGTCTCCAACGAGATTTTGCCGCCGGCGTAATCCGCACGCGCTTGCAAAAGTTCCGGCGGACGCAAAAAGCTGCCGATATTTTCAGCGTGATATCGCACGGTAGGCATGGAACGGTCCCTCGCTTTCTACTGCAACAACACAACAACATGAAAAGCGAGCGCAATCCTACGCAGCGAATTAGGACGCGTCAAGCTTCCGCGAACTGTTGGAATGGAAGGTTCGATGGAGGGCGCGCGGCGCATCCAAAAATCTTGGTGCTATACTAATCGGCGCAAGCTGTCTGCCACTTGCTTTTGCCGCGGAGAGGTGCTGGAGTGGCCGAACAGGGCTGCCTGCTAAGCAGTTACACCCCAAAAGGGTGTCGGGGGTTCGAATCCCCCCCTCTCCGCCATCTAGCGACCGACCCGTCTTAGTGAAAGCCATCATGCGTTTTCTGTCCCCAAAAAGAGCCGCCTCCGACCACGGACATCCGCACTCCATCAGCCTGAAGCTACGGGATATCAGTCAGCTGTTCAATTCGATGGATCCCTCGCCGTTTATTGAAAAAGACCTCGACGACGACGCGGAAGAATTCATTG
>DATDMO010000074.1:0-9187 GCA_036518755.1 Candidatus Acidiferrales bacterium
CCGCCGATAAATACGGTTTTCGCGGCACGCAGTTACAACGCGTTTAGCCCACGGCTGAGCGTGGTGCACGCAATTGGCTCGCACGTTTCCTGGTCGGCTTCGATCTATCGCGCGTTTCGGGCTCCGACGCTGAACGAGCTGTATCGCTCGTTCCGGGCGGGCACAGTGACAACCGACGCAAATCCGGATTTGCGGGCGGAGCGGTTGACGGGCGGCGAAACGGGAGTGGACGTCACGGGATTTCAGCGGCGGCTGGAAGTGAGGGGGATATTTTTCTTCAATGAGGTGATCGATCCCGTGACGAATGTTCCGTGTCCAACGCCAGTGCCGCTGCTGACTTGCCAGCTGGCGCCAACTGGGACGACGCAGCAACGGCAAAACCTTGGACGAACGACCGCGCCGGGATTCGATTTGAACGGCGTCGTGAATATTACACATCATTTGCAGCTTATCGGCGGCTACGAGTACGTGGATGCGAAAATCGATAGCGCGCCCGGGCTGGGGCTTGCAGGATTATGGGTAGCGCAGGTTCCGCATAGCGTGGTCACGTTTCAGGCACGCTACGACGATCCGGAACATATTGTGTTTTCGGTGGACGGCCGGATGGTGGGCGTGCAATTCGACGACGCGAAGAATGCGTTTCCGATGGGCCGGTTTTTCGTGATGGACGCGATGGCGTCGCGCGACGTCTGGGGCGGGGCCGAAATTTTTGGGGCCGTGGAAAATCTGACGAACGAAGAATACTTGATCGCCTCACAAGGAGGACAGGAAACAGGCTTGCCGATTGCGGCGCGGGTAGGGTTCCGGTTCAACTTTCCAAAGCGATAGCGCGAATGGGAACGAAGCGTCGTTTACTGGAGCGCGGGCGGAGGATATTCGGGGAGCTTGGCGTTGTTCGTGTCGGTGCGCTTTACTTCCATATCGTCGATTAGAATCGAAGGGGCAATGACCGTGGTGGGGACGGCTCCATCGCGGTTGCTTACGAGCGGGTCGTTCCCAGTCCCGACCAAATCATTTCGCAGAGTACGGGTGTCTAACTCGTCAAAAACGCCGCCGCGCACCAATTCCTCGTGGCCGTCCTTTTCGTAAACTCGATAGAGCAAGAGCGGCTGGTACGAATTTCCACCGAGTGTTTCCGTGTAATAGCCAAACGCTTTGCCCTCCCGCCTGCAGATTTCGATCAGTTTTTGTTTTAGCTGATCCGGCGAGGAAGGCTGCTTGGATTCGATCATCAAGACGCCGATACTGGGCGATGCTAGCTGCCCGGGGCCGGCGCGGCCGTGGCCATTCGATTCGGGGAAGTCGCGGATCGGCTCGCGGCCGAGAAGGTAGTTCACGAGCATGCCGTCCTGAATTACGGGAACTTTCAACGCGCGCACGCCTTCATCGTCCGCTGCATACGCACCGACGAGGGTTTTCCCACCGAAAGACGATAGAGTGGGGTCGTCGCTGACGGAGAGAAATGCGGGCAAGACGCGGCTTTTGTAGTTGGAAGCGTAGTCACCGATGGTGCGCGCGGAATCGCCGGGTTTAGTCCTGATGCCCAATACGTTCCGGCCGACCATGCCGTTGAAAACCTCGGATGCCGCGTCAGCGGAAAAAAGAACAGGTCCACGGTAGTCTTCGTCAACCACAGGGGCATCCCGGAGATTCTTGAGAGAATCGAGCATCTTCAGAGTATCGGCTTGGAATTGTTCAGGAGTAGGCAATTCCTTCAGGGTTCCAGCGATGTAACCCGGAGAACGCCCTAGACGCATTCCATCCTGGGACTGCGTCAACGCCGAGAGGTTTAAGGAATAAACGGTGTAGCCGGACCTAGTGATCGTGCCTTCGCTGTTCACAAAATACTGATTCACCGCCCGAAAGCGGATCGAGGCTGCGAGAGACTCGATTTTGGGGTCGCGGCGGAAAAGGGCGGTGGAATTTTCGATCATTTGCTTCCATGGACCGGGATCGAAGTCGAGCGTTGCCAGGGGTTCGATCGATTGCAGTACAGGAGCTCGGGCGAAATCGTTGAACGGCTGGTCCGCGGTGTACTGGCGCAGAGCAGCGTTCTTCATGGCCAGGGCTTCGCTGGCGGCTTTGTAGGCTTGATCGGTAGCAATCCACAGTTGCCGGCGCAGAGCCATGGGATCGTTGTCGATCGGAGCCAGACTTATCGTGCCGACGCCGGGTCCGTAATAGCTGTCCTGTTTGTAGTCGCCCACGCGTACCACGACGCGAATGGACCGGGCATGAACACGCTGATCCACCCGAAGCGCGCCGAAGGCAGCCTCGGCATCGTACTCATCCGAATCGGACAGACGGTATTCAATATAGTAGGGTGCAGGTACATTCTCCATCTTGAGCTGTGACTTTGAACGATCGAGTTCGTCACGCATGGCCTGCAGGAGAGCTTCAGACGCAGCATCGGTGTGGAGAGAACTGAGAACGGGAGCAGGTTTTTGGCTTATCGCCGGGTGGAACGACGCGAATGCGAATGCCATCAAAGTGGGAACGCATTTCAGCGTCAAGGGCTGGAGGTTCTTCATGGGCGGGCCTCTCTCCGGGGCACGGACTGCGCGTGCGACGGCGGCGGGCTTAATCCCGGTGGCGGCAGTAGGGGCGGGCGCTGAGTTCCTTTCTGACGTTTCTGCACCTCGATTTCCGAGAAGAGCATCGCCGGGGCGACTGCCGCCACAGGTATTTGTCCTGACTCCGCTCCGCAAATTCCATTGAAGACTTGTAGAGTGTCTCCGGTAAGAATGATGTTATTAAGAGACAAAAGCGGAGTGCCGACGATATCCACGCCGCGGACGAGTTCGTCGGGACGGCCATCCGGGTACACACGCCAGACCATCACGGGAATCACCTGGAATGCCTGAGGCATACTGCGTCCAGTCAGCGTGAAACCGCCCTGTATATCTTCAAAATACAGCCCATAGGGCTTTCCGTGTTTCTTGATCTCCTCAACAAATCTTTGGCGCAGCTCGGAATCTTTTACAGTTTTTGTAGAGGTGATAATCAGGTTGCCCTGCCGGCCAGTGGGCATCAAGCCGACCTGGCGGCGGCCGTGGCCATTCGAATGACCAAAATTTGTAATGGGCATGCGAGACATCAAGAAATTTTTAAGAATTCCGTGATCGACTGCATCGACTCTCTGGGCCGGAACGCCCTCGTCATCAAATTCGTAATAACCCGCGAGCTTCACGTTATGTAGTTCCTTCGTGGTGGGATCATCAATGACCGTCAAAAATGGAGGCAGGACCTGCTGATTCACCTTTTTCGTGAAGGTCTGTCCTTCGCTTTCTCCGCGCTGGCGGTGGCCCTCGAGCCTATGTCCTAGCACTTCATGAAAGAATACAGCGGCGGCCCTGCCAGAGAGTAAGGCTGGCCCTGCATAGGGCTCTGCAACAGGAGCCGCGCGCAAAGCCTTCAGGTCCGTCGCGATTTTGTCGACCTTAGCAATCAATTCACTCTCGGATGGAAGGTCGCTGGGGGAAGTTCCTTGAAAGGATTCGACGCGCAGCAAATCCATGCCATCTTCGGCCCGAGTCTCCGCCTCGATTACGAGACGGGCAATCGCCGAAGGTTGCACGAGAGCAGTTCCTTCGCTGGTGGCGAGATAGGAACGGTTAGCACCTTGCTGAAACATGACTAGGGACGTGTATACGGCCGGATATCTTAGGAATTCTGCGGATATGTGACGAACGCGCTCTTCCCAAGGTTTTCGATCGAACGACGCCGCCGGGTGGTGCTCATCAATGTAATTCTGAGGCGACTCCTGAGAAAAATCGGGAGACTTGTCCTCTTCTTCGGACTGAACCGCCTGATTTGTCTTCACTTTCAGGAAGGCGCCCGAAGCCTGATTGTATTCGTGATCCGTCAATTGCCAGAGAACACGAGCGATAGCGTCCGAGTCGTCTTCCAAGGGAAGAGCCCCAGAGGTAATCGCGGAAGGCCGGCTTTGGCCGTGGGTGTTATCCAGCGCCGAGGTACCGACACGCATCATCACGTCCGCAAGGCGACGCCGAGCACTAGTAGAAAGAACGAGGCTGCCATTGGTACCGATGATCGAGACGCCAGCCGTATCCGCAACGGCATAACTGAGAAAATAAGGCGAGGGGTCTGCTCTTTTTAGCGAGCTGGTTGCACGTTGCAACTCACGCTGCATCGTTTCGAGGAGAATATCGGGATTGGATGCGGAAGAAATCCCGGCAAAGGAAATGCCACCGTACATCAACAGAAACCAAGCGGCGGGCCGGAGAAATGAGCGGCTCATGGGTTCATTAATTGCTTGATGAAGCGCCAATCTAACACACTTGTCGAAGGACTAAAGAACAAACAGAGGGATTTGTTCCCTGAATAGAACTGAGCAATTTCGTAGTTAGCGCGAAACTCTGAAGCAATTAGGACGGAAAGGCTATCCCGGGTCAAGCGAAGAGACGGGTTTCCGAAGCTTCAACTGGCGCTCATAGGGGACCTTTTCGAGGATTATCACCGCGACGATTCCGCAAATAGCGGCGACGCCGGCGAGCACCCAAACAGTCCGGATAGAAACGTGAAAAATCACAAGAGCCAGACTCCCAAACAGCACCCCAAATGCGTAAAGTGCGAGGACGGCGCCGCGCTGGCCCAGGCCCAGATTCGACAGGCGATGCGCGGTATGGTCCTTGCCGGGCGAGGTGAAGGGGAGTAGGCCACGGCGAGCCCGGGATACAGAGACGAGTGTGGTGTCAAAGATCGGCACACCCAAAATCAGAACCGGCACCAACCAGCTAACGGCAGGGTGCATTCCTTGGGGCCGAATTTTGAGCCCAAGAACGGCCATCAGGAAGCCCAAGAACATGGCTCCTCCATCGCCCATGAAAATCTTCGCTGGGCTAAAATTCCAACGCAAGAAACCGAGCGCTGCTCCGAGGGTTGCAGCCGCAAGGGTGCGGACCATGATCTGGCCGCCAAAAGTGGCGGACAGGAAGAAAAACGTGGCGCCCACAACCGCTATGCCTGCACAAAGGCCGTCCATGTGATCGAGGATGCTGAAGGATGCCGTAATGCCAACGACCCAAAACACTGTGAGGCAGCCGTCGAGGATTACGCCGCCGATGCCGGGAATGAAATGTGCAAAAATGTCTGCGCGTATACCGGATGCTAGCAGAAACAACGCTGCCGCCGGCATGCCCACAAAAAGTTTGACCTGATGATGCAGCAATCGACCATCATCCATTCCCCCGACGACGGCTAGCAGTGTGGCGCCCGCCAGAATGCTCGTCGTTTGCTGCTGCGGCACACCATGCAGGGTCAAAAGAATTGCCAACACGAACCCCAGATAAATTGCTATTCCTCCGAAAAGGGGAACAGGGCGCAAGTGAACTTTGCGCGGGCCGGGATAATCCACCATTCCGTATTGAAGGGCAAAGCGCCGAACGGGAGCCGTCAAACAGAGCGAGCCTACGAGCGCTATGGCAAAAGCGATAAGGTCGGAAGGAAGGATCATCGAATTCCAATACTCCTAAAGTGACTCCTCGTTTCCTGCAGACAACCTGGAGATATTCTCAGGTTTGCGGCGGAATATCTTGGCAGTGGCTCGTGCCAACCTCAAGTCCCGCTTGTTCTACGATTTCGGAAAAGCGCCGCAATTCCTTTAATTTAGCATACTTCGCCGCCACCTCCCGAGCGCGGCGTCCCATTAGGGCTAGACGCGCGGGATTGGAGCGCAGTTCGCGAATAGCGGCAGCTACCGCAGCCGGGTCATCAGGGTCGGCGATCAGTCCGCAGCCAGATTCCACTACAATTCGGGCCGCGTCGCTCGAGGGAGATGCAACGACAAGGACAGGGCGACCCATAGCCAGAGTCGAGTAGAGTTTGCTGGGCACTACCACGCCTTCGAGTCCACGGCGGATTGTCACTACATGTACATCGCCAGCCAGCATTACGTGGGGAATCTGCTCGACAGGGCGAAATGGCAGAAAGCGAACGTTCGTGGCATTCGATGCCGAGGCTTGGAGCGCGGCACGGCTTGCACCATTTCCCACAAACACGAGAGCGGTGTTTTCGTTGCGCAAGAGTTCCGCAGCCCCAAGGAGGACATTCCAGGCACCGTAGAAGCCCAGATTTCCAGCGTGAAGTACGACGAATGGAAAGCCACAGCGAATTTCATCGACGATTTTCAAGACACTTGGATCGTTTAGGTCCGGGACAGAAGAGGGCAAGGATGCGCCGCCGCGAACGACGGTCACTCGTTCGGGGGTGACATCCTTGGCGACGATGCGTTCGCGCATATCATCACCGAGGACGATGACGCGAGCGGCTTGCTTGAGCGCGCGACGATGCATCTTTTCCCAGAGACGAGTCCAAACGCTGGGCTTCAGGATGCTTCCGGCGACGGCCATTTCCGGATAAAGATCGCAAATACTGTAAACAAATGGACAGCGCATCATCCGCGCGACGAATGCCCCTGCAATTCCAGCGAACGGTGGGTCTGTCATAACGAGAACAATGTCCGGGTGAATCGCCAGAGCGCGGGGCACCGCCAAGGCAAGATATGACAAGTAATTCGAGACGCGCTGGCGCATTTGGTGGCGCGGGTAGGCTGTGGATCCGACGCGCTCGACGTGCACGCCGTTGCACAAATCCGAGCGGAGAAGTGCCCACGTGTAAAACTCGTCGGGGTCGTAGGAGGGGCGCCCCGCCACAACCGTTACCTTATGACGCTGCGCAAGGGTCTCGGCGAGGGATGCTGCCATCTTCGCAGTTGCCGACGTATCGGGGGGATAGTATTCGTTCAAAAGCAAAATGTGCATGCGGGTTTAGTGAGCATGATTGGCCAGATGCCCATCTGATTCGTCCACAACGGTGGCTGCGGGTCTTCTTCCGAGAACAAAATTCCCCATCACGAGGACGTCCATCTGGGTTCGGTGAAAGCAGTCGAGCGCCTCCTCAGGGCCGCAGACGATTGGTTCATTATCGTTGAACGATGTGTTCAAGACAGCGGGGACGCCGGTCAAGTCACCGAGGGCGCGAAGAAGCTTCCAGTAAAGGGGATTGGCCGATCGACTGACTGTTTGTAGACGCGCCGTGCCATCCACGTGAGTTGGCGCGGGAATCGCAGAGCGCTTTTCCGGACGCACGGAGTAAGCGAAGGTCATAAAGGGTGACGGGTGTGTCTTCTCAAAGAAATCTGCGACAGACTCTTCGATGATCGAAGGTGCAAATGGACGAAACGCCTCTCGATGTTTGATACGCCGGTTCAGTGTGTCTTTCATTTCAGGACGCCGGGGGTCGGCGAGAATGCTGCGATTGCCCAAAGCCCTCGGGCCCCATTCGGCCGCTCCCTGGAACCAGCCAACAATTTTTCCGTCGGCGATATGCCGTGCGGTCGACTCAACAAGGGCGGCTTCGGCGAGTTCCAAGATAGTTGCCTCACCCGACGGTGAAGCGCGATCCACAATCCCCCGGATATACGAGGAAGAGAATCGAGGGCCCCAATAAGCATGGTCCATTGTGAATTTGCGGGCACCTCCGAGGCGGTGATGCACGGCGAACGCCGCGCCGACGGAGAGTCCCGCGTCGCCGGCTGCGGGCTGTACGTAAACGTGCTCAAAGGAAGTAGAATCGAAAATCTTACCGTTGGCAACGCAGTTAAAGGCGACGCCTCCGGCCAGGCACAAAGCAGCTAGTCCGGCCTGCTTCGCGAGACTGTTCCAACAAGCTACGAGGACTTCCTCCAAGGCAGCCTGCATGCTGGCCGCCAGGTCATAGTGCCGCTGGTTCAGAGGTTCGTCAGGTTGCCGCGCTGGACCGAGCCTTTTTTCCAGATAGGTAGAAAAAAGCCGCCCGATTACGGGAGTCCGGGCGGCGTCACGCCACGTCATGTCTGCGCCACTATTCTGATGTGTAAAATATTCAAGTCCCAATCGAAACGACAACGGAGGATGCCATCGAACTATGCGACGGCATTCGTCGAGGAACGCAGGCTGGCCGTAGGCGGCCAAGCCCATCACCTTGTATTCGTCACCAAATTTCCAGAAGCCGAGATATTGAGTGAGGGCGGTGTAATAGATTCCCAGCGAATGAGGAAACGCCACCTCGCTCAATGTGCGTATTCGAGGTCCCTCGCCAATGCCGCACATGAAGCTTGCGAAGTCGCCCAACCCATCTGCGGAGAGCACTGCTGCCCGATCAAACGGCGAGACAAAGAATGCGCTTGAGACATGCGCGTGGTGGTGCTCGATGCGATGAAATTCAGCGCGGATTTTCTTGGGATCAAGCTCGAGTGTGCTGGCGAGATCATCGCGAATGCCCGCAAAGCGGCTCATTACGCGGATGCGATCGGTGGCAAACGAAGGCATGCGCACGGCGTAGCGCAATTTGGTGCCCAAGCGAGCCCATGGATCGCGTGGAACGGCAATATGATCGACTTCGGTGAGCTTCGCACCAGCCTGATCGAGGCAAAACTGAATCGCGCGAGCCGGAAACCCGGCGGCGTATTTCACTCGATTAAGCCGTTCTTCTTCGACGGCCGCGATGAGTTGGCCATCGACGATAATCGCCGCAGCGGCGTTCGCATGATAGGCATTGATGCCCAGAATGATCATTGATTTTAGATGCCGCGGTCTTCAGCCGCGCGTCGGCCAGCGATCAAGCTACGGCGGCGGATTCGCGAGATCCGGCCGCGTGCGTCTTACCACTTCGAAGGTTACGCTTCACCCATTCGTTCAACATATAAAGGCTCCACGGGCGCGACCATGTTGTGCGGCCGTTCAAGAAATCACGCCATACTCCAAGAGCGAAGCTCGCCCCAAGCTCTGGCTCAAGATTCGGGGACCACTCGGCCAGGCCAGCAGCGACACGCTTCCTCAAAGCGCCGCGCAGCCAATTTTGCCAGGGGAATGTAAACGTGCGTTTTCGCTGCGATGCAACTTGACTCGGCAAAATGTCCGCCAGTGCTGCGATGAGAAACCCCTTCGGTTGCTTTGAAGGCGCTTTTACCGTCTCTGGAAGCGATAAAACGTATTCAACCAGCGGACCATCCAGAAATGGCACGCGCACCTCAAGGGAATTGCGCATGCTTACCGCATCAGTATCGCGCAGTAGAGTATCGAGCAGGTAGGATCGCAACTCCAACCATGAGACACACGTGAATCCGTCCATTGATTTGGACTGGCTGCTGGCGTCAAGGAGCCAGCGCCACCAAGACGACATCTCC
>DATDMO010000075.1:0-11414 GCA_036518755.1 Candidatus Acidiferrales bacterium
GCGTGTAGTAGTCCAGGCCGCGGACGAGCCGCCAGTTTTCCTGGTAGGCGATGCCGCGCAAGTTCAATTCTTCTTTCAGCTTCGCGAAATGCTCGCGGCAATCCGCGCAAAGATGATCGGCGATGCGCGGCAGGTTTTCGATAATGGCCTGCTCGCCCGGCACTTTCGAATCTAGGACGCGGAGCGGA
This sequence comes from Candidatus Acidiferrales bacterium, assembly GCA_036518755.1. Lineage (GTDB taxonomy): Bacteria > Acidobacteriota > Terriglobia > Acidiferrales > UBA7541 > Palsa-295. Next base: position 189 of record DATDMO010000075.1, read on the forward strand.
TTGGTTTCAATGCGCCGCTGGCTGTCTTCGCCAAGGCTATCTTTTACTTTGCGCAGCTCGCGGCGCAACAGTTCCACATATTTCGGCCGACATTCCTTGCACCCGATCGAGTTGGTGTACAGCGCTGTGCCCGTCAAGCCCGCTCGCTTGAAGAGCACGACGAGCATTTCCAGAACTTCGGCGTCGATCGCGGGCGCATCTGACTGGCCAAGAACTTCCGCGCCAATTTGATAGAACTGGCGGTAGCGTCCTTTCTGCGGACGCTCGCGGCGAAACATCGGCCCGACGTAGTACAACTTCACATTTCCGGGCAGCGTGTGCATTCCATGCTCGATATACGCCCGCGCGACACTCGCCGTCGCTTCCGGCCTCAGGCTCACCGATGACTCGTCGCGGTCCTCGAAGGTGTACATTTCTTTGCCAACTACATCGGTATCGGCGCCGATGGAGCGCGCGAACAAATCCGTCTCCTCGAAGATAGGGAGGCGGATTTCGCCGAAGCCGTAAGACTCGAAAATGTTGCGCGCGGTCTGCTCGAACCGATTCCAAAGCGCGGAATCGGGCGGAAGGATATCGCGAGTGCCTTTGATGGCGCGGAACTGGCGCTTCTCAGCCACGGCTGGGGCGCCTCGCTGCGCGTGTTACGGCGCCGAGATCGCACCTGGTTTGTGAAGGTGCCCCCCCGCTCTTGTGTCGATTAGACGTGTACGCCGGCCTTTGTTTTCTATGAGTTACGTCACATTCTAATCGGCACCTACTGTCGAGGACAATTCGCGCGAGTATCCCGGCGCACCTCGCTTCGAGGCCAGTCCGTCTCCGATCTGTCTTAGCGTAAAAAATCATCGGACCATACTAGAGACGCAGGAGAGCGCATGCAAGTAGTTGGTGGTGTAAAGAATGTAGCGGCGCGCCGCGCATCGCGCACCAGCGTGCAAACCCACCAAGCGATCCATTTGAAACTTCTATCTCGCCGATCAAGAATTTGCATTGTATCGAACACCCACTGCTCGCGTAGCCTTTGGGTGTAAGGTTCGTCCCTGTTTAGTTAGGGTCGGGCAGGCTTGCCTTTTTGTTTTCAGGGCGCACGGGGTCTAATGTACCGAGGCCATCAAGCGGCGGTTGCGGCACAACTTGACGGTGCCCAAGGCTACCATGCGGCCCAAAGTTCCATGGACGTTGAGTTCGCACAGCTTTCCGATACCGGACGAGTCCGCCAGAAAAACGAGGACTATCTCGGCAGTTTCACGCCGGGCTCGATCGAGGAAGCGCGTGCGCGCGGCTGGCTATTCGCGTTGGCCGATGGAGTGGGCGGGCACGACTTCGGCGAGGTGGCCTCCAAGGCGGCAATTGACAGTCTCGTAGCGGGCTTTCGCGAATGCGCACCGGCGGAACCTCACTCAACGCTCTTAACGCGCCTGGTGCGCACGGCAAATGCGCGCGTCCTGGGTGCGGGCGTCTCGATGCGCGGCGCGAGCGGCCCGTCCATGTCCATGGCGACGACGGTCGTGGCGTGCGCCCTGCGGTACGATCGCGCCACGGTGGCCCACGTCGGCGATTCGCGCTGCTACTTGATCCGCCGCGGACAGGCCAATCTGATTACGCGCGACCATACGTTGGCCAACGAGCAGGTGCGGCTGAAGCTGCTCACGAAAGAAGAAGCGGAGAAATCGGACAACCGGCACGCGCTGAGCCGGTCGCTGGGAACCGAGTTGACTGTGAACGTTGAACTGAACGAGCACCAGGTGTTTACCGGTGATGTGCTGGTGCTCTGTTCGGACGGGCTGCACGGCTCGGTAAGCGGCGCGGAAATGGCCGCGCTGACGAGTAACGCCGGCGACTTGGTGGCAGCCGCGCGCCAACTGGTGGATATTGCCAATCAGCGGGACGGTAGTGATAATATCAGCCTGCAACTGATCCGCGTTCGGAGCGTCGAACGTGTGGCGATGTACCGCGGGCGACCCTATAGGCTTCCGTAGCGATGGCCCGCCAGATTGGCTTTCCGCCGAACGCGCGCTGACGAGGTTCCTGTCCACCCCGGCGACCAACTCGATCATTACAGGATAGACAGTGTCGCTGCCCGCAGCGGCATGGCCTCCATTTTCCGCGCCACCGACACGCGCACCGGCAAGCCCGTGGCCATCAAAGTCCCTCATCCCGAAGTGGAAAGCGATCCGGTGTTCTTCGATCGCTTCCAGCGCGAAGAAAAAATCGGCAAAATTCTCGATCACCCCGGCGTGATGAAAGTCTTCTCCGACGGCGATCACAGCCGGAATTACATGGTGATGGAGTGGGTAGACGGCCAGCTGCTGCGCCAAATGCTTGCGGAACAAAAGAAATTGCCGCCTGAGCGCGCCGTCAAAATCGCGCTGGGTATTCTCAAAGCGCTGGACTACATCCACAGCCACGGAATCGTTCATCGCGATTTGAAGCCCGAAAACATCATGGTGGATGCGAACGACCATACCAAGCTGATCGACTTCGGGATCGCGGCGCAGCAAGGCGCGCGGCGGCTCACGTTCGCGAAGCTTTCCCAAGTGATGGGCACGCCGGAATATATTTCTCCGGAACAGGTGAAGGGCAAGCGCGCGGACGTTCGCAGCGATATCTACTCGCTTGGCGTGATGCTGTATGAAATGCTCACCGGTAAAACTCCTTTCAGCGGCGCGAATCCGTTCGCAGTGATGAACGATCGCGTGCTGAACAATCCCGTTCCTCCGCGCGAACTCGATCCTTCAATTCCGCCGGAGTTGCAGGAAGTCATTTATCGCGCGCTGGAACGCGATCCGAAGAACCGCTACGCCAACGCTCACGAGATGATTTTGGATCTCGAGCATCCCGAAAAGGTGGGCGTTGCGGAAAGGCCGGAGCTGCGCGACTGGAGAAAACGGCGCGCGCCGCGGGCGCGAAAGGCCTTGCTCTACGGCCTGCTGGCGCTGATCCCGATAATTATCCTGGTGCTGATGCTGTTGTTTGCAAGACGCTGAGCCACGCGCGTGGCGCCGGCGCCGAGCCAAAAAATGGTGCCGGCGGCGGGAATCGAACCCACAACCTAGGGATTATGAGTACAGGCGGCTGTTTTGACGCGTTCTGAAAACTGTGGACTTCACTATATTCCTAAATCACTTACAATCTGCCGTACTTGAACCGTTTGTCCTTAATTTGACCCGTTCTAAACCGATAACTACTACGAATTTACTACAGTGCTCGATGCGGCTAACGCCTTGAGAGAAACCCAGCTTGGGCTACAATTCGGCAAGGCATCCGCTGACAACTGCATGATTGTGGATCTTTGGCTATCACTTTGATTGCGCAGACTGCCTCTTGGCTACAGCCGCGTTCTGCTTGCAGGCGTCCTCCAGCGCGCCCGCGGCCTGGGCGCAGCGATTGAACGCGTCTGTCGCCTCCTGGTAACGTTGCAGCTTTTGCAGATCCATTCCAAAAACATACAAATCCGTTGCATCGGGGTTGGGGTTTCCCTGCATGGCCTGTTCGAGCTCTCTCGCGGAATTGGCGTAATCCGCGCGCCGAAAACAAACCAGCCCCAAAGCGCTATGGGCTTGAGAGGACTTCTGCTCTTTCGCGGCTGCAAATTCGGCGTCGGAGACCCCGAAAGGCTTGGGCATGGTCGCCATCACCTCCATGGCGTGTTTTTCATACGCTTCCGCTTTATCCAGTTCGGCGGACCCGTTCGGATCCTCCGCTTGGTAAAGGTGTGGAATCACCCAGCCGAGCGTGGTGAGCACGTCCACATCGTCCGGCTTCAAAGCCAGGGCGCTATCCGCCGACGCAAAAACGCTTTTCCAATCCTGCTTGGCAACGTAGGCGTTCACGAGCCGTGCGTCCACCACCTCCGCGAGCGGGCTCTTTGGGTACTTCTGAAGGAACGCCTGGCCCAACTGAATTTTCTTATCCAGTTCATCTTTCTGGTTGTAGAAAGCCTTAAAGGCGTTTTCCTCTTTCCGATCGATCCCTCGCCTTTGCGCGTCGGTCATCACCTGCATCTCGACGTCCCTATAGCCTATTTCCCAAGTGACCGGTGCATATTGGCTGCTCATAGTCACCTGAGCGTGAGAAGAAACTGCTGCGGGAAGGCATGCGAGCGCAAGTGCAGCTGAGTTCCTAATTGCAAATTTCGCGAGAGAAAGCCTCATTGGAATTGATCCTCCTTCCCTGTGCATACGACTTCGCGCTTCACAATGCGGCGCCAAAGCGCAACCTCGATTGTCCGAAAGTGTCAGATGCCTGTTCGGGACTATGTATACCACGACTGTAGATATCGAGGTTGGGAGTCACAGTCGAACGGCTAGCGCGGCCCTAATCGTAGGGGTGCAGTGCTAGCATCGGCCAGACCTCTTGAAACCGAAAAAAACTAAGGGGTGGTGCCGGCGGCGGGAATCGAACCCACGACCTAGGGATTATGAGACCCTCGCTCTACCACTGAGCCACGCCGGCACGCAAACGATTATCGATGCTAAGGGTTGCGTCGATAGAGTGTCAAGCGTGGTCGGCGCTGCAAGAAAACGAAAGGCATCGTTTCCTCGCAGTCAAAGCCCCTGACGAATCAGGAAGATGCGGCGGAGGCACGAGTGCCCGACGCGGGATCCGTCGCACGCGCGCGAGACTCGGCGGTGCGAGCTTCCGCCGTGCGGGTTTCAACCGGATGCCCGAGGCGTTTCTGTCGATTCTCCACGCTGGCACGAATGAAAGCGGCGAAAAGCGGGTGCGGCGCGAGAGGTTTGGACTTGAATTCGGGATGGAATTGGCAGCCGACAAACCAGGGATGATCCGGAATCTCGATAATCTCCACGTAAACACCATCGGGAGTGCGGCCGGTGATGCGGAAGCCGGCGTCGGTCAACGTTTTCTCGTAGTCGCAATTGAATTCGTAGCGATGGCGATGGCGCTCGGAAATTTCCGTGGCGCCATAGGCCTTGGCAGCGAAGGAGCCCGGCTCGAGTTTGCACGGCCACGCGCCCAGGCGCATGGTGCCGCCCATTTCGTCCACGCCGAGAAGCTCGCGCAACTTGTAAATCACGCGATTGGGCGTGGACGCGTCGAACTCCGTGCTATCGGCGCGCTCGAGCTTCGAAACCTGGCGTGCATACTCGATCGTCGCGCACTGCATGCCCAGGCAGATCCCGAAAAACGGAATTTTGCGCTCGCGCGCGTAGGTGATGGCGTGAACCATCCCGGCGATGCCGCGCTTGCCGAACCCGCCGGGAACGAGAATGCCGTCCACATGGCGCAGCAGCCGCTCGGCGGCGGCCACGGAATCGATATCTTCGGCCTCGATCCATTCGATCACCACGCGCTGGCGGCTGGCGAGCCCTCCGTGGATCAGGGCTTCGCGAAGGCTTTTGTAGGCGTCCTCGAGTTGAACGTATTTGCCCACCACTCCGATGCGCACTTCGCCCTGCGGATGCTCTAGATTTTCGAGCATGGCCAACCAGCGGCTGAGGTTGCGCGGCGGCGCTTCGAGATGCAGCAGCCGCAGGAGCTGATCGTCCAGCCCTTCGGAGGCGAGCGTCATGGGAACTTCATAGATGTTGCCGACATCGGGCGCGGAAATAACGCAGGACTCCGCGACGTTGCAGAAGAGTGCGATTTTGGATTTCAGCTCGGCATCCAGCGGACGGTCGCTGCGGCAAATTAAAATATCCGGCTGAATCCCGATGCTGAGCATTTCCTTCACGCTGTGCTGGGTGGGCTTGGTCTTCAGCTCACCCGCGGTGGCGATGAAGGGCACCAGCGTGAGGTGCGCGAAAACCACATTTTCCGCGCCAAGCTCCAGGCGCATCTGGCGAATCGCTTCCATGAACGGCAGAGACTCGATGTCGCCCACCGTGCCGCCAATTTCGACGAGCACGATGTCCACGCCGACTGCTACCTTGCGGAAAGCGGCCTTGATTTCGTCGGTCACGTGCGGGATCACCTGTACTGTCTTGCCGAGATAATCGCCGCGGCGCTCTTTGGCGATGATGGACTCGTAGATGCGGCCGGTCGTCCAGTTATGATCGCGTGTCAAATGCGCGGAGGTGAAGCGTTCGTAATGTCCGAGATCGAGATCGGTTTCGGCGCCGTCGTCGGTAACGAAAACCTCGCCATGCTGATACGGCGACATCGTGCCGGGATCGACGTTGAGGTACGGATCGCACTTCTGGAGGGTGACGCGGAGGCCGCGGCTTTCAAGAAGACAACCCATCGAAGCCGCTGCTACGCCTTTTCCGAGAGAAGAAACCACGCCGCCGGTAACGAACACGTACTTCGGGCCGATCGGCAAGGCGCTAGAAATCCTCCGGTGAAGTCGGCGTACGAAGCATTATCGGCGGAAAAATTGCGAGTGTCAAATCGCGATTTCAGATGGAGAGGTGCGACGGGAAAAGATTTGCCGCGGTCGCAACGCTGCCATGAAAATTATTCGCTGCGGCGGTGCGCCGGAGCCGGCATATACAAGCCGGCATGCGCCGGGAGTCCGGCGCGCTCGAACTGAATTGTGGTGTGCGTGATGTGAAAATCCCGCTCAAGGGTCTCGCGAATATTTGCGAGAACTCTTTCGCTTTCCTCCATGTGCATGTCCGGGATGCGCACGTGGCAAGAAAGCGCATGGAGATCGGTGCCCAGCGTCCAAACGTGAATATCGTGCGCTTCTTGGACGCCTTCGACCCGCAAGATCGCCGCGGCGACGTCCTCGAGACGAAGATTGCGTGGCAGTCCCTCGAGCAGGATGTGGCCGCTCTCGCGCAAAATCCCCGTGCCGGACCACAAAACCATCGCACCTATCGCGATGCCCAGCGCCGGGTCCACCCATTGCGCGCCGGTCGAGCGGATCATAATCGCGCCCGCAAAAATCGCAATATTGGAAAGCGCGTCGCCTAAGTTGTGCAGCCACACCGTCCGGACGTTCAAATCGCGCCGTCCGCGGTGCACGGCCAATGTAATACTTCCGTTGACCGCCAGGGCCAGAAGAGAAACCCACATCATCAGCCCCGTGCCCACCGCGACCGGATGACGCAGGCGCGCCAGCGACTCTCCAATAAGAAAAATCGCCGCCAGCGCCAGCACCATGGCATTCACAAACGCCGCGAGAATTCCGGCGCGGTGATACCCGAAGGTTTTTTCATGCGTTGGCGGACGTCGCGCCCACCGCATCGCCAGCCAGGAAATCACCAGAGTAGGAACGTCCGTAAGATTGTGAACCGCGTCGCTCGCCAGCGCGATGGAATGTCCCACAAACGACGCGGTGAATTCGGCGGCCACCAGAACAAGAGTCGCCACAACGGCGGCGCCTAAAATACCGGTCACCGCCTCGCCAACGCCCAATCCGTGAGCGTGGCTATGGTCATGACCGCGATGAGCGTCAGAGGCCTTGCCGTCGGAGTACCCGTCGGAGCGCATTGACGGAATTTTACGCGTGGAACCGCCCGCCGAACAAAGTGATTTCAAATCTGGGATCTGAAATGTCAAATCTCAAATTGGAGATCATCTAGTCCATCAATGCGCTGCACCGGAGGTTGTACTTTTCAAATCTGCAATTTCAAATCCGAGATCCGAGGGTGCATCGATGCGCTCCACCGCAGGTCGTGTACTTCAGGCAGCGCAGCTCATAAACTCAATTGACTTGCTTTATTGGCGGTACCTACCATCGAGTGTATCCCTTTCGCAAAATCGAAGGAGCGTTGCACGCGGTTAAACAATCTGCCAAGGCATGACGCAAAACAACGCGAAATTAGTCTTTTGGGGAGTGCGCGGTTCCACACCAACGGTCGAGCGCGATACCTGGCGCTACGGCGGAAACACGCCGTGCCTCGAGTTCACGGCGCCTGACGACGCGCACTTCATTCTGGATTGCGGCACCGGCTTGCGAATGCTCGGAAATCATTTGCAGAAGCGGCATAGCCGCTGGTCGAGATGGCGCGGCGACGGTGGAATGGAAGCTCACGTTCTGGTGACGCATTATCACTGGGACCACATTCAGGGCATTCCATTTTTCCATCCATTCTTCGAGGCGCACAATCGCTTTCACTTTTACAGCTTTCAATCGAAACACTTGGGGCGCAACAGCCTGCGACAGGTTCTGGAATCGCAAGTGGCAAGTCCCTATTTCCCGGTGGACGTGAATACCATGGCTGCGTCGCGCCTTTTCCGCGAGGTCGAGGGCGGCGAGAAGTGGGAAATCGATGGAACGCAAGTCACCACGGCATGGCTGAATCACCCGCAAGGCTGCCTGGGCTACAGATTGGATACGCCGATGGGTTCGGTTGTCTACGCCACCGATAACGAACCGGGCGACGGTCAGTGCGACAGCAATCTGCGCCTGCTCGCCCAGGGGGCGGACGTGCTGGTCTACGACGCGCAATATTCTCCCGAACAAATGGCTTCCGTGAGGAAGGGCTGGGGGCATTCCTGCTGGCTCGAGGGCATCAAAATCGCCCGCGAATGCAAAGTGCGAAATTTGATTCTCTTCCATCACGATCCGGATTCCTCGAGCAACACCGTGGACGGCTTTCTTTCAGCGGCACGCCAGGAATTTCCATCCACTTGGGCGGCGATGGAGGGCATGACCGTGACGTTGAACGGGCGCGGCGCGGAGATCACGCTTCCCGAATCCCGACTCGGACAGCGCCGCAGGATGCGCCTCTCAGCCACCGTATGCGGGCAGGCGGAGGACGGAACGGCATTCGAGGAAAAAGCCACTCTACGTGAGGTCAGTTTGCAGGGCGCCTACTTATTCTTGAAGAAGCGGCCCCGCTTGCAATCGGAGTTGCGAGTGATCATCGAATCCGCGGCGGAGCCGAACCAGGCGAGCGCGATCTCGCTGCGAGCAACCGTCGTTCATTGCGAATCGCTGCGTGGAAAAGAAGAGAACGGCGTGGGCGTGTTTTTTATCGAGGATACGGAGCCGGAACCGCCTCGCGACTGAGCGCGAGCGCCGCGAGACAGCGCTCAAACTTGCGGCACTTCTTCTAAAGCTGAAATCTGCGCCTCGATGTCAGTGAGCGCGCGGCTAAGTTGGTCGCGGTAGCGTTGATCGGTGGCCGCGCTTAGTTCCGCCTCTACCCGCGTTCGCGAAAGAATCAGCAGGTTCCTCCGGCGCCGCTGTTCGACTTGTGCCGGAGTTACTTGCGCGCGGCCTTTCCTTGATTCTCTCTCTTCCGAATTCTGGATTTGATCCTCGACTGATTTGCTCTCCCACCCTTTCGCCATACCACAATCTTACGGCGGCATCCCGCTTTCGTGTCGCCATTTTTTCTCAAAGTTTCGCACCAGAATAGCTTCGAGTTTGTCACAGGAGAAGCTTCTAGCTCGAAACAATTAAGCGCCTTTAGCGGGCCATTTTCTGCATTTTCTGCCCGCTTGACGCGGATGACCGGGTCTGGCGTAATCTGGTATAGTCCCCGCTGCCGAGAATACCGCTTTGGGCGCGCCCGCCGAAATCTTTGATTCATCGCGGGACTAAAGAACAGGAAGGACGACGTCATGCATGTAGGCTACGGAACCGGTTTCCAGCATTTGGGGGGGTATTCGGACAGGAAATTCATGCGCGAGGAACTGGGAAATTGCGAGTTGGCAGAATCGCGGGGATTCGATTCCGTCTGGGCGACCGAGCACCATTTCGATAATTACTCGATCAGCCCGGATGTTTGCCAGTTGCTCTCCTACGTGGCCGGGAAGACGAAGCGAATCAAGCTGGGGTCGATGGTCATCGTGGTGCCGTGGCATGACCCGGTGCGGCTGGCGGAGCAGATTTCGCTGCTGGACCATGTCTCGGAAGGGCGCTACATCCTGGGGGTCGGTCGAGGACTGGCGCGCAGGGAGTTCGAGGGGCTGCGCATCGATCAGAACGAAGGGCGGCAGCGTTTCGATGAGTACACGAAAATGGTCCTGGATGCGCTTGAAAGTGGGTTTGTGGAGGGCGGCGCGACTCTGAACCAGCCGCGCCGGGAGATCCGGCCGCGGCCATACAAGTCGTTCAAGGGAAGATCTTTTGCGGCGGCGGCGTCGCGGGATTCGGTGCCGATCTGCGCGAAGCTTGGGTTGGGGCTGCTGGTGATTCTCCAGAAGCCTTGGGATCAGGTGAAAGCGGATTTGGACACCTACCATAAGTATTGGGCCGAGTTTCACCCCAACACCGAGCCGCCGAAGCCATTTTGTTCGGGGTTTTGTTTCGTCGATGAGAGCGCCGAACGGGCCGAGGAACTTGCGCGGAAGTTTTTGGCCGCGAACTATCGTGAGGCCCTGGACCACTACGAGATGTTTGGCAAGCACTTCGACGCGACCAAGGGTTATGAGCGCTACGCAGATATGAGCAAGTATCTAAATTCCATCGGAGCAGATAAGGCCGTGGAAGATTACATCCAGCTCATGCCTTGGGGCACGCCGCAGCAGGTGCTCGATAAATTCGCGAAGATGAAAGATCTGACCGACATGCAGGGAATCATGCCGAATCTTTATTTCGGCGGAATGCCGTATCAGGAATCGACGCGGAACATCAATTGTTTCGTAAAGCACTGCTTGCCGGAACTGAAGAGCTGGCCTGCGGCCTCGCTGGCGGAACCTGCGGAGCTCACGGCTGCGTAGAGTTTTTGCGAACTACTGTAGAGTTCCACCCTCGCAAAACCGAGCGGTGGGGCATCCGAAAAGTCAAAGGCTAACCTGGGGCGCCCGGACAATCGGCTACGCGGTCGCGGGACGGCTCGGCGGGTATCTGCTGCACGAGGTCGGCGAAGTGCTGCGCCGGCCCGCAGAAATGTGGTGGGTGATCGCTGCGATCGGAGTGCTGACGGCGGCGCTGATGCGACTGTACAACAGAATCGCGCAGCCGAAGGTCGGAGCCGAGCCAGCCGTAACCGCCGCCGTCTCTTGAAAATCAAATCGCCGTTCTGCTATCCGAGAGAAAATCCAGCTAAATCCTCTTGCCAAGCCGGTTTGCCAAGCTCAGACAGGGGGCCGAAAACGCTGATCGAGATGTATACAGAGTGTATACACATTTTTCTTGACACCGCCTACCGTTGGTAGTAGAAGCCGCCTCAAGCGGGGGCCAGACGTCCACTCAAGTCCAAGGGCAATGACTAGTGCGACAGCGTGCTAGGAATGGTCCATCGTGTGAGAAACCGAAGAGACGAGGCTTGGGTTTCCGCGCATGTTCGCCAGAACGGGTCGAGGCGAGCATCGCAGCGTAACTGAATTCCCATTCTGCATGCACCGGTGGTGCATGTGCATAAGGAA
>DATDMO010000076.1:0-3914 GCA_036518755.1 Candidatus Acidiferrales bacterium
AGCGTGACGCGGGAATCGTCGCCCTACGAAACGGAGCCAGTGAATGTGCGCGGCGATGGCTGGTTTCTAAATTGCGTGATCGAAGCGGAAACGAAATTGGCGCCGGAAGAACTGATGCAGGTGTTGCTTTCGATTGAGCGCTCGCTGGGGCGGCAGCGGCGGCCAGTTAGTGATGGTCCAAAGGAATCGCGCACGATTGATATGGACATATTGCTATTCGGGTCGAGGGTGATCAGCACGCCCGAGCTTCAGATTCCACATCCCCGGATGGCGGAGCGGAGATTCGTGCTGGCGCCGTTTGCCGAAATCGCGCCGGATGTCCGGCACCCTGTTTTGAATCGGACCATTGCCGAACTGCTGGCGCAGACGGCGGATCGAAGCGAAGTGCGACGGTCGGATGTGACAAGACCCTAGCTAGTCTGGAGGCAGACTCTTAGCGGGCTGCCAAGAGAGATTCCTCGACTGCGTGTCCCGGCGCTTCGCGCAAAACCAAAAGCGCGGGACCCTCCGCTCGGAATGACGATTGTTGTAAGGTGCGAGGTAGACCGACGAGGTTGTCAATTTGCCGCTAGAAATCGAGATGGGCGCGGGTGAGCTTGAAGCCGTTGAGATTGCCGACCACCGAAGCGGCGACCCGGCTTGGCTCGAAAAATTCGCGCGCGAGCTGTTGCACTTCCTCGGCCGTAACGCTTTCCAGCATGGCTATCAACTCTTCAGGCGTGAAATGGCGGTTGAAGTAGAGATGGTAGCGCGCGAGGCTGCTCATGCGCGCGCCGCTGCCTTCGAGCGCCAATAGAGTAGCGCCCTTCAGATGGTCCTTGGCGCGGCGAAGCTCTTCTTCATCGAGAGGCTCTTCCTTCATGCGCCGGAATTCATCGAGCACGGATCGCACCACCTGCTCCGCCGTATCAAGAGACGTGCCCGCGTAGACCGAAAGCGCTCCCGTATCGCGATAGGAATTCACCTCGCTGAAAATTGAATAGGCCAGGCCCTGCCGCTCGCGAATATTCTGAAACAGGCGCGACGACATTCCGCCTCCGAGAATGTTGTTGAGCACGGACACGGCGAAGCGCCGGCGATCGGTGAGCGGTAGCGCGGCAACACCCAGGCAGATGTGAACTTGCTCGAGCTCGCGCTTCGAGCGAAGAGTGATGTGCGGAGCGGACTCCGCCTTGGGATCGTCGGCGCCGTCTTTTGCCGCCGCCAGTTTCGCAAAGCGCTCGGAGACGAGTTCGACGAGTTGCTCGTGAGTGAGATTCCCCGCCGCCGTGATCACCAAGCAATTCGGCGCGTAGGATTGCCGGAACCATTTTTGCAACGTCGGGCGCGTGAACGACGAAACCGTTTCGGGCGTTCCCAAAATCGGCTTGCCGAGCGCATGGCTGCTCCAGAAATTCTGCGTGAAAAGCTCGTGGACCAAATCCTCGGGATTGTCCTGAGTCATGCGGATTTCCTCGAGGATCACGGATTGCTCGCGGGCGATATCTTCGTTTGCAAATTTCGGATCGAGGACGATATCGGCGACGATGTCGAAGGCTTTCGGCAGATGCTCGCCGAGCACGCGGGTATTGAAGCAGACCATTTCCTTGGCCGTGAACGCGTCCAGCATTCCGCCGAGGCGGTCGACTTCGCGTGCGATGTCCTCGGCCGTGCGCCGGCCGGTGCCTTTGAACACCATGTGCTCGATGAAATGCGAGATGCCGTTGAGTTCGGCAGGCTCGCGCCGCGAACCCGAGCGCAGCCACACGCCGACCGAAACCGAGTGCACATGCTCCATCGGCTCGGTGATCACCACCAACCCATTCGGCAGAATTTCCTTCCGCACCGTGTGAGATGTAGCGGGCATTGTCGAGTTCCATTGTTGCATGGCAGTGGCGGGCGTGTCATTCGCCGTTCCGCTTGTGCACTGGGCGATGGACAATTCCTCGCGTGTTATCATGAACTCAAATGGCTCCGCAGGGCCCGAGCGCCGGTCGAAATCTGCTTGGAAAATCCAGGGAAGAACTGCGTGCGCTGCTCGAATCGCTGGGCGAACCGGGTTATCGCGGGGCGCAGATTTATCACGCGCTGTACGCCGAACGGCGATTCGATTTCGCCGCGATGAGCAATTTGCCGGCTGCGCTGCGCGACCGGCTGGCACGAGAAGCCGCCATCGAACTCCCGCGCGTCGTGCGGCGCCATCGTTCGCTCGACGGCACGGTGCGCTACGTCCTCGCGATTGATGAAGGCAGGCCCGCCACTATCGAAACCGTATTCATGCCCGAGGAAAATCGCCAGACGATTTGCATCTCAACGCAGGCCGGCTGCGCAGTTGATTGCAGGTTTTGCCTCACAGCTACTCTCGGCCTGGCGCGAAATCTCACCGCGGGCGAAATCGTCGGCCAAGTACTCGTCGCACTAGCAGACAACCATGCCGATTTAAGGCCTCAAACCAACATTGTGCTCATGGGCCAGGGCGAGCCGCTGCTGAATTACGAGTCCGTGATGTCTGCGCTGCGCATCCTGCTCGATCAGGAAGGGGTGGCCATTTCGCAAAGGCATGCGGCGCTTTCAACGAGCGGGATCATCCCCGGCATCGAGCGGTTAGCGCAAGAGAAAGTGCGCCCGAACCTGGCCATTTCGCTGAACGCTTCATCGAACGAGCAGCGCGACAAAATCATGCCCATCAACCGCAAGTATCCGCTCGAAAAACTGCTCGATGCCTGCCGCAAATATCCGCTGCGCCCGCGCGAGTGGCTGTTGTTCGAATACGTTTTGCTCAACGGATTCAATGACTCCCCGGAAGACGCGCAGCGTGTCGCCAAACTGCTCGCGAATTTGCGCGCAAAAGTGAACTTGATCCCGTGGAACCCGGGCGAGCTGCCGTTTCAAAGGCCCGATCCGGCGCGCGTCGACGAATTTCGCAGAATTCTGCTGGATAAAGGCGTGCTCGCCTTCGTCCGCGATTCGCGCGGACAAGACGTGATGGCCGCATGTGGGCAACTGGCGCTGGCCGAGTCCCACGGCGCGCCCGAGCAAGCCCCGTTTCCTGCATCGTAGACCCCGGTCGAGAGTCCACACCAGCGGAAGCCACAGGCAGCGACGCATTGTGATATCCTCGCCGCCAGTGCCACGCGTCCAGCCGGCGTGAAAGCGGCGATTATTCAGGAGGTGCCATGGCAGCGCCCAAAATTCTGATTTTGACCGGTGATGCGGCGGAATCGCTCGAAGTAATGTATCCCTACCAGCGACTGCAGGAGGAGGGTTACGAAGTCCGCATCGCCGCGCCCACCAAAAAGAAGTTGCACTTCGTGGTGCATGATTTCGAGCCGGGTTATGACACGTACACCGAAAAGCCTGGCTATAGTTGGGACGCCGATCTCGCTTTCAAGGACGTGAATCCAGCGGACTACGTCGCGCTCGTGATTCCCGGCGGCCGAGCGCCCGAATACATTCGCAACAATGCGGATTGCCAGCGGATCATCCAGCACTTTTTTCAGCAGAGCAAGCCCGTGGCGCAGATATGCCACGCCGCTTTGGCGCTGGCGGCTGCGGGAGTTCTCAAAGGCAAGCGCACGGCGGCTTATCCGGCGCTCGAGCCGGATGTGCAGGCGGCCGGAGCGGACTTCGTCAATTCGGAAGCCGTGGTCGATGGCCACATGATTTCCGCGCGGGCGTGGCCCGATCATCCTGCCTGGATGCGCGAATTCATCAAGCTGCTGCGGCAAAAAGCGCCGGTGCAGGAACAGCGCGCCACTGCACGATGAGCGCGTTCGCAAAAGCGAAGGAGAGGAAGCCGATGAAGCTTGCTGTAAAGATGAAGCTTGCATTCAAAATGGCCGCCGCATTCGCCGCGTTTTGCTTGCTCACGGCGCTCGTAGCCGTGCGGGCCGACGCGCCCAAGACGGAAATGGTCACTTTCCCCAATGGCACCG
>DATDMO010000077.1:0-3180 GCA_036518755.1 Candidatus Acidiferrales bacterium
AGATTGTTCAGGAAGACGAAGCCATCGATTGGAACCGCTCCGACTACGACCCTTACGCGCGAACCAAAAAATTCTGCGAGCATATGCTCCGCCAATTGCTGGCCGATGTGCCTCGCACCATTTTTCGCCCCAGCATCGTTCTCGGCGATAGTCGTCGGCCGGAGACAAACCAATTCGATATGGTTCGCGCCTTCGTCTTTCTCGCCGGCCTTCCCGCACTTCCCTTCCGCGCCACGGACAAGGTGGATATTGTTCCGGTGGACTACGTGGCGGGCGCAATCGCAACTCTGCACCAGCGGGATAATCCGGCGCACGAGATCTACCATCTCTCTTCCGGCACTGACTCAGAAACCTTTCAAGAGCTGACCGACGCGCTCGCGAAGGCTCAAGGTAAGCGCGGTCCCGTTTACGTGCCCAGCCTCGAAAAATCTTCTGCTAAGGTAGTCAACGCCCTCGCGGGACGCGCCGGCAAGATCGGCGGCCTTGCGACGCTGATGAAAGTTTTCTTGCCCTACCTCGTATGGAATACGGTTTTCGATAATCGACGCGTCGTCGCTGAAATCGGCGACCGTCCCGCTCCTTTTTCGCGATACTGCTACGATTTGCTGCGTTTCAGCCGCGAGAACAAATTCCGCTACCCGTACCGCGACTTGCCGTCCCCCGTCGGCGCAGATCGCGGTCTTGCGGCGGCGCAATCGCCAACCGCAGCGCGAGGCTCCCTGCCATGATGGACTTGATTCTCGAAGGCTGGGTGAGCGGCCTCATCGAATTCAATAAGCTCGGCTGGATGCTCGGCGCCAGCGAGCCGTGGAAACCGGGCGAGAAGCTCCGTTTGCTCTGCGCGGGTTACAACGGCATGCGCAATACGGGCTCCGATCTGCGCGTCGAGGAAATCCTGCGGCAGATTCGGCGAATTCTCGGACCGGAGAACATTCAACTCAGCGTGATGACGCAGAATTTCGACTTCACGCGCGGATATTTTGGCGACGCCCGCCAGGTTCACCTCCCCGACATATTCCCGCCTTTCTTGCATGACGAAGTCGGCAAGAGCCACGGCGTGGTCGCCTGCGAAGGCTCGATGTTCAAAAGCAAGTTCGCCAATGCGCTCACCGCCATGATGATTGGCTCACTCGGAATTGCATCCGCCCAGAACAAGCTCAGCGTCGCGTATGGAGCAGAGGCCGGCCAGATGGATGCCGCACTGCAAAAAATGTGCCGGCGCTATTGCGGCGATTCGCTGGTAATCACCCGCAACGTGGAATCGCAGGAACTGCTCGGCAAGCTCGGCGTCGCCACGGAACTCGGTACGGACACGGCATGGACC
This sequence comes from Candidatus Acidiferrales bacterium, assembly GCA_036518755.1. GTDB lineage: Bacteria > Acidobacteriota > Terriglobia > Acidiferrales > UBA7541 > Palsa-295. The sequence goes on from DATDMO010000077.1 coordinate 1,325, forward strand.
TTTGAGCCGCTGGCTCCGGAATTTGGACGGAAAGCCTTGCGCGCCATGGGCTGGGATGGGACGACGCCGATTCTCGCCGTATGCCCGATCAATCCGTTTTTCTGGCCCGTGAGCGCTTCGCTGGCCAAATGGCTCGCGCACTCGATCGGCGGCGCCTACGCCAAAAGCTACTACCGCACCATCTATTTCCACAAATCGGGACGCGAGGTGGACGCCGCCTACGAAAAATATCTCAGTGCGATGGCCGAAGGCGTTCGCCGCTACCGGGAGCGTCGCAACGTATTCCCTGTCCTGATTGCAATGGAGATGCTGGACAAAGACGCCTGCGAGCGCATCGCCGAAAAACTCGGCGGCGCAGCCATCGCAGCCTCCGATCAATTCAACATGTACGAAATGGTGAGCATGCTGCGCGAATGCGACCGCATGTTGTCCTCTCGTTTTCACGCCATCGTCAGCTCCATGCCGGCGGGCGTCGTCTCAGCAGGCGTTACCATGGACGAGCGTATCCGCAATCTAATGCGCGAGCGCGGCCACGAACATCTCCTCATGAAAGTGGACGAGCCCGATCTCGCTGATAAGATTTTCGCGGCCCTCTCCGCGCTCGATGCCCAGGCTGACGAAATTCGCTGCGCCATGAAGCGCACGGTAGCGCGTAACCTCCAGTTGATGGCCCGCATGGGGATGTATTTTGAGACGCAAGTGGCGCGGCAATACCCGGAATTTCCGGTTCGCCGCGGCGTTCTGGGCTGGGAAGATTATCTCCCGGTGCTTGGCCCCGCCCTCTGCGAACTGCTCGAAGCGCATAGCGGAGCGATGGTCACATGACGTTCCTCGAAAGTATTTTCGCGCGCCTTGAGCGATCGGCGGGTGCCGCCGTCCTGGCCGAGATTCGCGACACAAGAACCATCTCAACCAGCGGCTGCGAACTCCTGGCGCTCGTCGCGAAAGCCCGCGCTTTCTTGCGCGCGCGCGGACTGAAGCCCGGCGATCGTTGCGCGCTTTGGGCGCCCAATAGCATTCACTGGGTTGCCCTTGATCTGGCGATCATCGCGGAAGGCCTCATCGCCGTGCCACTCGACCCGCGACAAGTGCCTGCCGAGATTTCCGCCGCAATCTCCGATTGCACTCCGTCGCTCGTTTGCTGCTCCGATTCAGCAATGAGCGCGCAGATTCAAATGTCTGGCGGCGTCGCGCCGGCCGTGGCGTTTTTCAATGACATCTTCGCGACGCCGAACCCCGTCGCCGAACCGCCCGTTCATCACGCTGACCACGACGCCGTTACCATCGTCTACACCTCGGGAACTTCCGGCGAATCGAAGGGCGTTGTCCTTAATGCGGGCAATATTTCGTTTGTGATCAACTGCACGAACGCTCATCTGGATCAGTTGATGGGTCGGCGGAAAGAACCGGATCGGGTATTTCAATACGCGCCCTTTTGTTTTGCCGCCGCACGCATCCTGCTTTTCACCTCCCTTTCGCGTAATAGCGTTCTCGTACTTTCCACCGACCTCACCAGGATTTCCGAGGAATTGAGGCTGTCCTCGCCGAACTACTTCGTGAATGTGCCTTTATTCCTCGAGCGCGTGCGACGCAAAGTGGAAGAGTCCATTCTGAAGCGGGGCGGATTCGCGGCGGCTCTTTTCAAGCGAGCGCAGCAAGCCTACCTGCGACGCCATCGCAAAGAGGCGAATTTCGTCGATGGACTTTGGTGGGCCACCGCCAATGTCGTGCTCTTCCCAGCCATTCGAAAAAACATCGGCCCCAATCTGAAGGCGCTCATTTGCGGCTCGGCCCCACTATCCGTCGAGACGCAGCTATTCTTCATGATGCTGGGCATTCCGGTGCTGCAAGTTTAT
>DATDMO010000078.1:0-6186 GCA_036518755.1 Candidatus Acidiferrales bacterium
CATCGCTTACAACATCCGTGAGATTGCCCGACTGCCCGTGCCAATTCTCGTCACGATTACCGGCGAGGGCGGCTCCGGCGGGGCGCTGGCGATTGCAATCGGCGACCGTATCTTCATGCTGGAGAATTCCGTCTATTCCGTGATTTCGCCTGAGGGCTGCGCATCCATCATGTGGCGTGATTCAACGAAATCTGAAATGGCTGCCGAGGCACTAAAGATCACGGCGCGCGATCTGCTCGATCTGAAGCTGATCGATGAAATCATTCCCGAGCCCGATGGGGGCGCTCACACGGATTACGCCGCCTGCGCCAAACTCGTTGGAGAGGTTCTCGCGCGAGCCCTCGACGAGCTTCTGCCGCTGTCGCCTGAAAAGCTACTCGAGCAGCGATATGAAAAGTTCCGCAACATGGGCCAATACTTCATCTGATACAGACGTGACATATACAGTTTTCATCGTATTGCCGATGGCACCCGGGTGAATGCACTCTTTCAGGGTGATATTCGCGATCTCTGGTCCCACAGCAGGCTGGCCCATGAGGCCAATCGATAAACCGCAGGGGAGACTAGGAGCCCTGTGGCTGATGTATGGCGTGATCTGCTTGGCCGAGGCGGTCTGGATTGCTGTGAACGACGCGGCCCTAACCACGATGTGGGGTACGGTTGTTTCGCGTGTAGCCGACCCTTTTGTATGGATGAACTCCTTTCGCCTCTTTCTGGTGGGAGTGATCGCGCTGGCCGTCGGCGCTGGTTTTCTGGCGCTTCTGACCGGAATGGCCCTGATGCGCCGTACCTCCGCAAGCCGACCGCTAGTGATGACTGCTAGTTTCTTGGCGATCCTCAACGGTCCACTGGGTATTGCCCTGGGTGTGTACACATTGGTCTTGCTGGTTCCTCGTGCCGCCTGGCGAGTTCACGATCGCCTTCCCAACGCCGCCTAACAACTGCCAGCGGGAATTCCCCGCGGTGCGCTTTCCTTCCGTTGCGGCATTGAACACCGAAAAACTTACTTATCATTGCCCGTTTCGGGGCAGTGAACTAGCGTTGAATCCCACGGGGGAAAGACTAAATGGCGGAACAGGAGGTACCTCTCACGGCAGAGGTATTCAGGCCGTACGAACGGCTGGTAGAAATCACAATTCTAGGAAAGACTTTTCTAGTACCCGAGAGGAATTCCTTACTCCGCGCTTTCCAATTCATCAGCCCGGAAACCATTCCTTATGGACGCTTCTGTTGGAACCAGGAATGCCAATATTGCCGCGTGGACTGCAAACTCGCCGACGACAATGTTGCCCGCCCTATTCTGAGCTGCAAATTCATTGTTTCGGAGGGCATGGAAATTTCGAATCTCGCGCCGGAACTCATCGGCTGCTTGCGCACTAAGCTCGGCCAAACGCAAGCGACTATCCCGGAAGTCGCGGACGGCCCCAACGATCAATAGGAAGGTCAGTGGAGCACACCAGGGGCTTAGATGAGCGGTTTCAAAGTCTTGGTGGTCGACGATTCGCCTGTTTATCGCAAGTTGGTCGAGCACGCTCTTTCCCAAGACTCCTGGGCGGTTTTGTTCGCTACGAGCGGTCATCAGGCGCTTGAAATCTTCGAGCGGGAACGTCCGGAGATTGTCATTACCGACTGGCTGATGCCCGATCTTACGGGCATCGACGTTTGCCAGCGCATCCGTGAAGGCACGCAACCTTCGTATACCTACGTCATCATTCTGACCAGCAACGCGACAAAAGAAAACGTGGTGAAGGGCCTTTCTGCCGGGGCCGATGATTACCTCACCAAACCGTTTTACGCAGCCGAACTTCTAGCGCGCGTCCGAGTGGGCCAGCGGATAGTCGACCTGCACCGGCAGATCGAAACAAAGAACCGCCTTCTTGAAGAACTGGCGCTCACCGATGCGCTCACCGGCCTGCCCAATCGGCGCGCGATTGAGGCTTGGGCGACCCGCCAACTCAGCGGAGCCGCGCGGCACCGCTTTCCTTTTTGGGTTGTGATGATCGATCTCGATCACTTCAAGAACGTCAATGATGCACACGGGCACGATGCCGGAGACATGGTTCTCCGGAAGTTCGCCGAAATCCTTAAATCCAACACGCGGCTCTCCGACATTTCAGGCCGCATTGGCGGTGAGGAATTCCTTCAAGTGCTCACACACGCGGACGAAGCAAGTGTCGCGCTGGTGCTTGAGCGGATTCGCAGCCAGTTCGGAGCTGAAAAATTCCTTGTGGGCGGAGCGGAGTTCGTCGTAACCGCAAGCTTCGGCGTGGCCGGGTTTTGTGGCGAAAAAGCTCCCGAATTCTCCGAATTAATCTCCAGAGCTGATGCCGCGTTGTATCGGGCAAAGCATCGAGGGCGCAATTACATTGAAATCGAGCCCATCGCCGCACTCCTGTAGCCTGGGGTCCAACCAGCTCTGACTGCGTGATCGTCTTAGCAAGAGTTGCAGTCTCCCTTCAAACTTCGCATCGCGGTCAGGCGGTATGCTAGAATTCGTGTTTCAGAGCATGGAGTGAGAGCGCAAAGATGAAGGCTCGCGGGAAGTTTCTGATCGGCTCGGGAATTATCGTTGTCACGCTTTTGGTGCTGGCTTACGTCGGTTTCACGCAAAGTAAGACCTACTACCACACGATCTCCGAACTACCCACACTGTCTGCTTCCGCGCTTCACCAGCGCATGCGAGTCTCGGGCAACGTCCGTGCCGGGTCGATTTCGCATCTCGATGGCCGCATCAATTTTGTCCTCGAAGAGCAGGGCAAGGACCTGCTAGTCAGCTACGTTGGCCGCGATCCCCTTCCAGACACTTTCAAGGATGGAGCGCAGGCGCTCGTCGAAGGCAGGTTGATGCCGCAGGGCTTTGTCGCCGAAGAGGTGCAGGCGAAATGCGCATCCAAATACGAGGCGACCCCGCCCGGCGACGCCGCGGGCGCGAAGCGCTCCGCTTCACCGCCTGACCAATCAACGATCCGGCCCAGCGTGTCCTCATCGGGGCGCAAGGGCTAGTATTCGGCAGGGGGAATTCGTTGGACATTTTTGGATCTTTTGCACTTTTCCTCGCGCTGCTGGCCGCCGCATACGCCTTTGTGGCAGGCATCACCGGCATCCTCACACGACGCACGCTGCTGACGAAAAGCGCGCGCAATGCTGGAATGGCGGTCTGCGGCCTCGTTACGTTTGCGGTCGCCGCGCTCGAATACTTTTTTTTCACCGACAATTTCTCTCTCGCGTACGTGGCGGCGCACAGCAATCGCGCCCTGCCTCTGTTTTACAAATTCGCCGCATTGTGGTCCGGGCAGGAGGGCTCATTGCTCTTCTGGAGCTGGCTACTCTCGATCTATGCGTTCTGCGCTCTTTTTCTAAATCGCAAAAAACACCCGGAACTGATGCCCTACGTAGGAGTGGCGCTGGCCGGCGTGCAGATTTTCTTCCTGGTCCTGAATGTTTTCGTGGCCAGCCCGTTTCATATCCTGGCGGGAGCTGACGCTTCGGGCGCGATGCACATGGCAAGAGTTTCCGAGGGCAGCGGACTGAATCCCCTTCTTCAGTATCCCGAGATGGTGATCCATCCGCCGATGCTCTATCTCGGATATACCGGATTCACGGTTCCGTTCGCTTTCGCCATGGCGGCGCTGCTCGGCCGCTACCCCGGTGAAAAATGGATTCACATCACGCGGCGCTGGACAATGGTTGCTTGGGGTCTTCTTACTGTGGGCATTCTGCTCGGCGCCCACTGGGCTTACGCCGTCCTTGGCTGGGGCGGCTATTGGGCTTGGGATCCGGTCGAAAATGCTTCTCTGCTGCCATGGATCACCGGCACGGCTTTCCTGCACTCGGTAATGATGCAAGAAAAGCGCGGCATGATGAAGGTTTGGAATGTTTGGCTCGTTTTCGTGACCTTCATGCTCTGCATCCTCGGCACGATGCTGACGCGCTCCGGTGTCGTCAGTTCGGTGCACGCATTTGCGGAGTCGTCTATCGGCGGGTGGTTTGTCGCCTTTCTCGGGGTTGTTTTTCTGGCCTGCCTCGCTGCGTGGTATAAAAATCAAGATTATTTGCGGAGCGACAATCAGTTGGATTCGCTCGTCTCGCGCGAATCCAGCTTTCTCTTTAACAATCTGATTCTTCTCGCCGCGTGTTTTGCCGTGCTGTGGGGAACGCTTTTCCCGGTCCTTTCCGAATGGGTCACGGGCAACAAGATCAGCGTGGGGCCGCCGTTTTTCAACAAAGTCAACGTACCTATCGCGCTTTTTCTTCTTTTTCTCACCGGAGTGGGACCGCTGCTTGCTTGGCGGAGAACCTCTTATGATGCCCTCCGCCGCAATTTCGCGTGGCCACTCGCGGGAGGTTTGGCGGCGGGCGCGGTGGCATTTGCCTTCGGATTCCGCCAGTTTTATCCGGCCATCTGTTTGATTCTTTCCGTCTTCGTCACGCTAACGATCGGATCCGAGTTTTATCGCGGCGCGCGTGTAATCTCCTCGCGCGACGGAACCAACATTCTCACGGCAGCGGGCGAACTCACCATGCGAAACACGCGCCGCTATGGCGGCTACATTGTCCACTTCGGCATGGTGGTGATTTTTATTGGCATCACTGGCTCCGCATTCAATCAGGACATTCAAAAGGAAATGGGACCCGGCGAGTCGCTTTCGATCGGTCCCTACACGGTCCTTTGCCAAGATTTCGATCAACTGGCCAATAACAACTACCAATCCGAGCGTGCCACTCTGGAAGTCTTTCGCAAGGGTAAATCGGAAATGATGCTTTTTCCCGAGCGCCGCTTCTTCCTCGCGAGTCAAGTCACCGAGACGATCGTCGCTAATGAGAGCACCCCGCTGCGCGACCTGTACGTCGTCTATGCGGGACGCAGTCCAGACACTAACAAACCGGTGATCCACGCCTACTTGAATCCTCTGGTGAAATGGATATGGTTCGGGGGCATCGTTGTAGTTCTGGGAACGGGCCTGGCTATGATTCCCGATCGCCGAGCGGCCTTAGTGTTACGCGCGGCTTCCGACAAAACCTGGGATACGCCGGTCGCCCAGACTGTCGGCCGATCGCCTGCCTCCAGCCCCGTCGCAACGTCATCGGCGCGCCGCTCGTCTCCCGAATGACTTTCGGATATCCGCAAGTCCGCATCCCGGCCACTGGTTGAGCACACCACACCAAATCACCGTTCAGACAGCCGACCACTTAATGGCAGAATCAAGCTTGGGCATGGTGGGCGACCAAGGACTTGAACCTTGGACCTCTCCCGTGTGAGGGGAGCGCTCTAACCACTGAGCTAGTCGCCCGCAAAGAGTGACGAGAGTCACCTCGTCTAGGCGCTTCATTTTTGCAGAAGGCTGGGTCAATTGCAAACCGCCACCAATACGAAAACGAGCGCCTTCAGCGGGCGACTCACCGACCTTCAGCGGTCGATCGCGCAGAGCGTCAAGGGCAAGGAAGCGGTGATTCAGCTTGCGTTGACGGCGCTGCTGGCCCGGGGACACTTGCTGATTGAAGATGTTCCAGGCGTCGGTAAGACGACGCTGGCGCAGGCGTTGGCGCGATCGTTCCAGTGCTCGTTTCAACGCATTCAATTCACCTCGGACATGCTGCCCAGCGACGTGATCGGGGTCAGCATTTTCAATCCCGCGTCGCGGAATTTCGAATTCAAGCCTGGCCCGATCTTCGCCAACATAGTAGTGGCCGACGAAATCAACCGAACCACTCCCAAGACACAATCCGCGCTGCTCGAGGCAATGAACGAATCGCAGATCACGGTGGACAACCATACGCACCCGTTGCCGGAGCCGTTCATGGTGCTCGCCACGCAAAATCCCATCGAGCATCACGGTACGTATCCGCTGCCCGAATCGCAGCTCGATCGCTTCGTGATGCGGATCCGGATGGGATACCCTTCGAGGGCCAGCGAGAAGGAAATTATCCGCAATCATTCCGCTGCGGGGCGTGAGGAACAATCCGGGCCGTTGATGGATGCCGGTGACGTGGCTGAAATGCAGAGAGCCGTTTCCGATGTAAAAGTCGACGACAGTTTGCTCGACTACGCAATCGAGATCGTGGAGCGCACGCGTCAAACCGAACAGCTCAGCCTGGGTGTTAGTCCGCGCGGCAGCGTAATGCTGCACCGCGCGGCACAAGCGCGGGCTTTTATCGAAGGCCGGGATTATTGCCTGCCGGACGACT
>DATDMO010000079.1:0-2754 GCA_036518755.1 Candidatus Acidiferrales bacterium
CGACCGACGCCCAGGGCCAAATCGTAGGCCGCGGCGACCCCTACGCGCAGACGATTCAGGCGCTGCGGAATATCGAATCGGCGTTGGGGAAAGCGGGCGCGCGGATGGCCGACGTGGTTCGGACGCGGATGTTCGTCACCAACATTGCGGACTGGGAGAAGATTGGCCGCGCGCATGGCGAATTTTTCGGCGAGATCCGCCCGGCGACGGCAATGGTGGAAGTGAGCCGGCTGATCGCACCGGAAATGCTCGTGGAAATCGAGGCCGAGGCAATCGTAGGAGAAATCTGAATAGGGCTAGGTGGCTGCGTCCACGCTGGCGCGGATTTCCTGCCAGCGCTTGGGGCGCTTCTTCGCGTCGAGGACTTTTTTGCGGAGGCGAATCGACTTCGGCGTCACTTCCACGTACTCATCGTCGGCGATAAATTCAATCGCCTTTTCCAGCGTCATATCGCGCGGCGGAATCAGGCGAATGGCTTCATCCGCCGACGACGATCGCATGTTCGTCTGCTTCTTCTCTTTCGTGATGTTCACGTTCATATCGTCTTCGCGCGCATTTTCGCCGACGATCATTCCCTCATAAACTTCCACGCCCGGCCCAATGAACATTTCGCCGCGTTCCTGAATTCCCCAGATCGCGTACGCCACCGCCACGCCCGCCCGGTCCGCGACCAGCGCACCCGTCAGCCGCATGGCCATATCGCCCGCATATTCGGTCCAGCCTTCGAGCAGCGAATGAATCAGCGCCGTGCCGCGCGTGTCCGTAAGCAATTGGCTGCGCAATCCGATCAATCCGCGCGAGGGGATGCTGAACTCCATCCGCACGCGGCCGGAATGATGGTTCACCATCTTCTTCATTTCGCCGCGCCGCGTGCCGAGGGACTCCATCACGATGCCGATGAACGTTTCCGGGCAGTCGATCACCAGCAGCTCAAGCGGTTCAAGACGCCGCCCGTTTTCGGTGCGCACCACGATCTCCGGCTTGCCTACCATCAGCTCATATCCTTCGCGGCGCATCGTTTCGATCAGGATTGCGAGTTGCAGTTCGCCGCGGCCCAGCACGCGAAACGCGTCGGTGGTGCCCGTATCTTCCACACGCAACGAGACGTTGGTCAGCAACTCCTTCTCGAGCCGCGCGCGCAAATCGCGCGAAGTCACAAATTGCCCTTCGCGGCCTGCAAATGGCGAAGTATTGATCGTGAACACCATCGTCAGCGTCGGCTCATCAATCAGGAGCGGCTCAAGAGGTGAGGGATTCGCGAGGTCGGTGATGCTCTCGCCGATTTGAATCCCTTCCACGCCCGCGATCGCCACGATGTCCCCCGCCGAAACCGTCTCCGCTTCATCGCGTTCCAAACCGCGAAAGGTGAAAAGCTTCGTGATCTTCGTTGGCTGAATTCTTCCGTCGAGCTTCGAGATCGCCACCTCGGTGCCACGCTGCAAAGTGCCTTGAAAGACGCGCGCGATGGCCAATCGTCCAAGGAAATCGCTGTAATCGAGATTCGTTACCTGAATTTGCAACACCCCGGCAGGATCGCCCGCCGGCGGTGGAATGGACGCCACGATTTCCTCAAAAAGAGGCTCCAGCGTTGCCGAATCGTCGCCGATTTTGCGATGCGCCACGCCCGTTTTCGCGTTGGTATAGATCACCGGGAAATCGAGCTGATCTTCGGTGGCGTCCAGATCGATCAGAAGGTCATAAATTTCATCAAGGACCACGGCCGGTCGCGCGTCTGGCCGGTCGATTTTATTCAGCACCATGATCGGCGGAAGTTTTGCGGCCAGCGCTTTTTGCAGAACGTAGCGCGTTTGCGGCAGTGGCCCTTCGCTCGCGTCCACCAGAACCAGCACGCCATCCACCATGCGCAGCGCGCGCTCTACCTCGCCGCCAAAGTCGCTGTGCCCCGGCGTATCCACAATATTGATCTTCGTTCCGCGATACGTGATCGCCGTGTTCTTCGCCAGAATCGTGATGCCGCGCTCGCGCTCCAGCTCGTTCGAATCCATCACGCGCCGCGGCACTTCTTGGTTCTCGCGGAAAATCCCGCTTTGGCGCAGCATCGCGTCCACAAGCGTCGTCTTCCCATGATCCACGTGGGCGATGATGGCGATATTGCGAATCGGCGTTGTCATTGATTACTCAGGACCTTTGAATCAGAGACCGTTGCCAAAAGAGGGCTACTGATTTCCTGCCGAATTGATCTTCTATCATACCCGAAATTCCATTGACGCGAAGCTCTCCCCACGTCGCGTGTCATTCCGAGCGGAGTGTCCCGCTCCTTTGCTTTTGCGCGAAGCGCCGGGACACGCAGTCGAGGAATCTCTCTTCGATTTCGCCGTGTGCCCCACGTTCGCCTTTGACTCTTCGGGTGGCGGGTGGAGGACCCTTTCGCAAGCAACGGCAGATTCGTCTCGCAGTAGCAGGTCACACCAGAATTCCCTTCACGGCACTCATAACAACTGAGGGTGCCGCATCCCTTCGTTTCTCAGAAGGGTGCGTCTTTCCGTTTCTTTTGCTCCTTGGTTTTGCCCTTCGTCTTCGAGTTTGGATTCGGCGGGCACAGATGGGCCAGAACCTGATGCTATACTCCGCGCCGCTTCTTCGGGGGATCGTGTGGGCTTCGTACGCTCAATCGGACGCTGGGCGATGGCCGCACTGGTCGTCAACTGCATCATCGGCAGCGCCATCTACGGAATCCCTTCGGAACTGACTGGTTTGCTGGGCGGCGCAAGTCCCCTGGCAATGGTTGGCGCC
>DATDMO010000080.1:0-7798 GCA_036518755.1 Candidatus Acidiferrales bacterium
TAACTCAAATATGCCTCCCAAACCGAAATAAATTTTGATTGCGACCATTGTAGCGCGAATCGCTGCTCAAACATCCTAAGCCTGAGGACCGCGAGCGATTTTTGGCAGTGCCAATAAGGTTAGGATGCTTGAAAGGAGGAGTGGGTTCGCTGGCGGTCGCCGGGTCTTGGGAAGGAGGAGAGAGGGCCAGTAGTGAGGTGGCGTCGCGGTATTTGGAGGTAAGGTTCGCGTTATCAGTGCGATACAGGCACACAACAATCTTGACAATATCACGCTCAACATGTAATATTGCGCGTGTTTGAGACTACTTTGATCCGATCGAGGCCTAAGCCCGGTCAGGAGTTGATTCTATGAGCAAAATTATAGGTATTGACCTCGGCACCACCAATTCGGCGGTAGCGGTGATGCAGGGAGGCGAGCCAGTGGTAATCCCCAACCAAGAAGGGGCGCGAACCACGCCGTCGGTTGTGGCAATTACCAAGGGTGGCGAGCGGTTGGTTGGCCAGGTTGCCAAGCGACAAGCGATCACCAATCCCGAGAACACGATTTACTCCATCAAGCGGTTCATGGGACGCCGCTACGATGAAGTGAACGAAGAAATGAAAATGGTCCCCTACAAAGTGGTGCGCAAGGGGGACCATGTCGCGGTGGTGGCGCAAGGGAAGGAGTATAGCCCCCCGGAAATTTCAGCGATGATTCTGCAGAAGCTGAAGACCGCCGCGGAAGATTTCCTGGGCGAGAAAGTTACGGAAGCGGTGATCACCGTTCCCGCATATTTCAACGACGCACAGCGAACCGCGACCAAGGACGCCGGAAAGATCGCCGGGCTGGACGTGAAGCGAATTATCAACGAACCCACAGCGGCGGCGCTGGCCTACGGTCTCGACAAGAAGAAGGACGAGACGATCGCCGTTTACGACTTTGGCGGCGGCACATTCGACATTTCCATTCTGGAAGTCGGCGAGGGCGTGATCGAAGTGAAAGCCACCAACGGCGACACGCACCTGGGCGGCGACAACATCGACCAGCGGATCGTCGACTGGCTGATCGATGAGTTCAAGAAGGACGAAGGGCTCGATTTGCGCGGGAAAGGCAACGAGATGGCGCTGCAGCGACTGCGCGATGCGGCGGAGCGCGCCAAGATCGAGCTTTCGACCACCATGGAAACGGAAATCAACCTCCCGTTCGTCACCGCAGATGCTGCCGGCCCAAAGCACCTGGTGAAGAAATTGACGCGGGGACGGCTGGAAGCGATGGTGGACGACATCATCCGGCGCTCCGTGGAGCCCTGCAAACTCTGCATGAAGGATGCGGGCGTCGATCCGGGAAAAATCAATGAGGTGGTTTTGGTCGGCGGCCAGACCCGCATGCCGAAAATCCAAGAGCTGGTGAAAGAGCTTTTTGGGCGCGAAGGTCATAAGGGCGTGAACCCCGACGAAGTGGTCGCGGTGGGCGCGGCGATTCAGGGCGGCGTGCTAGGCGGCGAAGTGAAAGACATTCTGCTGCTCGACGTGACGCCTCTTTCGCTGGGCGTGGAAACGCTGGGAGGAGTGACGACTGTCCTCATCCCGCGCAACACGACGATCCCGACGCGGAAGTCGGAGACATTTTCGACCGCGGCGGACAATCAAACTTCGGTTGAGATTCACGTGCTGCAAGGCGAGCGTCCGGTGGCAAGTGGGAATCGATCGCTCGGAAAATTCCATTTGATCGGGATTCCGCCGGCGCCGCGCGGAGTGCCGCAAATCGAAGTGACGTTCGACATTGACGCGAACGGCATATTGAACGTTTCGGCGAAAGACACCGCAACGAACAAGGAGCAGAAGATTACGATCACCGCCTCCACCGGTCTTACGAAGGAAGAGGCGGAGCGCATGAAGAAGGAAGCGGAATCGCATGCGGCCGAAGACAAGGCGCGGCTTTCGGAGGTCGAGGCGCGCAACCGGCTCGACAACCTTGTCTACCAGACGGAAAAGCTGACCAAGGAAAACCGCGAAAAGCTGGCCGAGGCGGACGTGAAGGCGGCCGAAGAGGCGATCGAGGAAGCACGGCGCGCTCTCGCGGATGGCGGGCTTGAAAAGCTGAATGCGGCTTTCGATGGCCTGACCAAGGCGTCGCATCGCATTGCGGAGTCGCTGTACAAGGCTCAGCAGGCGGCGGCAGGCTCAGCGGGTCCCGGAGGCGGTGCAGGACAACCGGGACCGGAAGGTTCAGCGGGCGCCAATGGAAACCCGCCGGGACAAGGCGATGTTGTTGACGCCGAGTTCGTGGACGTGGACGAGTCAAAGAAGCCAAATTGAAACTCAAATTGCAGTGGGTGTGAAGTGTGGGGGCGTCCGCCACGGTGGACGCCCCTACGCACGTATGAGCACATTGCCGAGCGAACTGTTTAGGTCGGCGTAAAGAAGATGGCCACAGCAACCAAACAAGACTATTACGAACTGCTGGGAGTCCCGCGCAAGGCGTCGGTGAAAGACATACGCGCGGCGTATCGCAAACTCGCGCGGAAATACCATCCCGATCTCAATCCGGGCGACAAAACGGCGGAAGAAAAGTTCAAGCAAATTCAAGAAGCGTACGAGGTGCTTTCCGACACGAAAAAGCGCCAGATGTACGACCAGTTTGGATTCAATACTCCCGGAATGGGCGGCGCGCCGGGGCCGGGAGCGGGCTACGGAGGCGCGGCTCCGCAGGATATCCATTTCGATTTCGGCGGATTCGACTTTGGCGGCGCAGGCGGAGAAGGCGCCGCTGGCGGAACGAGTTTCCGCGACCTTTTCAGCCAATTCTTTCGCGGGGCGGGCGCGGCGCAGGCCGGGCGGGAACGCGAGGCCGGCAGCGATCTGGAATATCAGATCGACATCACGTTTGCCGAAGCCATGCGCGGGACGGTGAAAAAGCTGAGCTTCACGCGGCTGGATGTCTGCAACGTTTGCCACGGGCAGGGCTATCAGGGCGAAGAAAAAGTTTGCCCGACGTGCGGCGGCTCAGGACACGTGACGCAGGTGAGCGGGAAGATGCGCTTTCAGGTGGGGTGTTCGCGGTGCGGCGGCAGCGGGCACCTGCGAACGATTTGCCGCAATTGCGGCGGGGAAGGGCGCGTCTCACGGATGGAAACTCTAGACGTGCGCATTCCGCCGGGCGCGCGGACGGGATCGCGCGTACGGGTGGCCGGACGCGGCAATGCCGGCACGAATGGAGCGCCGCCGGGCGATTTGTACATCGTGATGAATGTCCAACCGCATCCATTTTTCGAGAGACGCGGCGACGACTTGTACACGGTGATTCCCGTGACGGTGACCGAGGCTTCACTGGGAGCTAAGGTGGAAGTTCCAACCATCGACGGGCGTTCGCAGGTGCGCATACCGCCGGGCACCAGCAGCGGGAAGAAGTTGCGCCTGCGAGAGAAAGGCGCGCCGTCGGCGAGGCAATCGGGAAAGCGCGGCGACCAGATCATCGAGGTGCAAGTGGTGGTTCCCAAACCGGAAGACGAACGGGTGCGGAACCTGCTGAAGGAGCTGAGCAAGCTCGATCCGGAAGATCCGCGGCAGGAGATTTTTGCGCGGGCGACGGTGTGAGGCATTTGGTCGGGACCAGGAGAAGAAAATGGCGGTGAGGCCGAGGAAAAAAGCGAAAGCCGGATACATGATCAGCGCCGTCGCGGAATTGTATCAACTGCATCCGCAGACGCTTCGGCTTTACGAGCGCGTGGGCTTGCTGAAACCTTCGCGTTCGCAGGGCAACACGCGGCTTTACACCGATGGCGACCTGGAGCGCCTGGAAGTGATCCTCAACTTGACGCGCGAGCTGGGCGTGAACCTGGCGGGAATCGAAATTATTCTGAACATGCGCGACAAGATGAGCGAGATGCAGGCGCAGATGGAAGCGTTCACGAAGTTTGTTCGCAATGAAGTGGCGCGGAACCTGGGAATTCATGAGGAGCGCCGGGCGCGCAACGCGATTGTGCGCGCCACTCCGCGCCACGCCATTCGCGTGGAGAGGTGAAGCTGTCCGCCGATCAGGCTTTTTCCGCAGTGGTGGGATCGATCATTCTTTTTATTTCCGAAACGCGGTTTGCGGGGAATCCTCCCTGGCGAGCGTGCTCGCGAATCATCTCTTCATTGGGCGCGATGTAGACGCAATAGATTTTGTCACCCGTGACGTAGCTCTCAACCCACTGCACTTGCGGCCCCAAATTGCGCAGAACGGAACAGGACTTCTCGGAGATCCCTTGAAGCTGCTGAGGCGTGAGCGAACCTGCGCCGGGGATTTCTCGCTCGATCAGAAACTTGGGCATGCGACCCTCCTGGTCTGGAATCTGGTGAGTATACACGCGCTTGCGTCCGCCTCGAAGTGCTGGGCCACTCGGGCGGGCGCGACGGTTTCCACAAGGCGCGGATTCTTGCACAACGCCGGTGACCTTGCGCTCGATCAGCGGCCCGCATATGCTTGCGAAATGGCGCGAGCAGATTGTCCCCTTTGCCAAGGCAGCGGCTGGAAAGTGGTTGAGCGCACGACCGAAGGTGCGCAGGCTCTGGCGGCGAAAGAGTCGGCGCGGCCCGGTTCGGCTGGCGGCGAACCGAAAATGGTTTGGGCGGTCCCATGCGATTGCACGACGGGAGACCGCACCGAACGCATGCTGGCGAAGGCGCGCGTCCCCGGACGGTATCGTCACTGCGATTTCGAAAACTACGAGACCGACAACGAGATCGAGAATACGCCGAAGCCACAACTGGATACGTGGAGTCGCAGCCTGACGCAGGCGAAGCTGATCGTCCAGCGCTTCGCGCAGGAATTTTCTCCCGTTCCCGAGATGCACAGCGAACACGGGTTGCTGCTGATGGGGCCGTGTGGTGTTGGCAAGACGCATCTGGCCGTCGCGGCGCTCAAGGAAATCGTGCTTCGCGGACACAGCGGGCTTTTCTACGACTACCGCGAGTTGCTCAAGGAAATTCAGGATAGCTACAGCGCCGAAAGCCAGTCCACGGAAATGGGCGTGCTCGAACCGGTGCTGAAGGCGGATATTCTGGTGCTGGACGATGTGGGATCGAGCAAACCGTCGCTGTGGGCGCTGGAAACGGTGGGGCACGTGCTGAACACGCGCTACAACGAAAAGCGCGTCACGCTGCTGACGACGAATTTTCTGGATTCGGAAGCTGAGGCCAACGGCGCGGCTGTGGGCGGCGCGCCGCGCACGGCGGGGGCGCGGACTCCGGTGCTGGATGACTCTCTAACTGAGCGCGTGGGCAAGCGCATTCGTTCGCGCCTCTACGAAATGTGCCGCACGATCGAAATTTCCGCTCCTGATTACCGCAAAGAGATTCGCCACGCGGGGCGCTTTCGCAGCTAACTCGGACTCGGAAGCGTATGTATGAGTTTACTGGTATCTGTTCCATCCGTATACATTCGTCGACACTACGCGATTTGCTAAGCCTCCGCGCAAAAGTGTAGACTCTGGCTGAGTTCTCCGACCTCTCGGACCTGACGGAGAGAAATCCAATGGCCGGGAGGCGATGCTCCTTGGTTATGTGGAGCTGAGGGTTCGGGCGGAAACGCCCGGGCCTCCCGTGCTTGGAAAGGGGAATGTCTGGCGCGTATTTTTGCGCCGGCGTGGAGCCCAAATTCCAAACGCGGATTTGGGCTTTTTGTTTTGCGGGTGCAAAAACAGAATGCAGCTTGCCGACAAATTCGGCCGCCGAATCACCGACCTGCGCGTGTCAGTCACAGACCGCTGCAATTTTCGCTGCGTCTATTGCCGGTCCGCCGATCCGGAAACGCATATGCCGGCGCGGGACTTGCTCGCGTGGGACGAGTACGAACGCCTGGTCCGCATACTGGTGGGCATGGGGATTCGCAAAGTTCGCGTGACGGGCGGCGAGCCGCTGGTTCGCGCGGGCGTCGAGGATTTCATCGGGCGATTGAAGACGCTTGGCGTGGAAGATCTTTCGATGACGACCAACGGCTACATGCTGGCCGAACGCTGCAATCGGCTTGTGGCCGCGGGGATGGACCGCATCAACATCAGCCTCGATTCACTGGACCGGCAAAAGTTCGAACGCATCACGCGCACCAAAACATTCGATCAGGTGATCGCGGGGATTGACGCGGCGCAGGCGTCGGCGCTGCGGCCGGTAAAGGTGAACGCGGTGCTGGTCCGCGGCGTGAATGACGACGAAGTGGAAGCTTTCGCGGCGTTCGCGCGCGGTCGCGATTTGATCATGCGGTTCATCGAATTCATGCCCCTCGACGCGGATCGCGCGTGGTCACGGGAATTGTTCGTTCCCGGCGAGGAAGTCTACCAGCGAATTTCAGCGCAGTGGCCGTTGGTCCCGGTGGCGCACGAGCGCAGCGAGACGGCGCGCAAGTACCGGTTCGCCGACGGCCGCGGCGAGATCGGCCTCATTTCTCCTGTGTCGCAACCTTTTTGCGGATTCTGCTCCCGCATCCGCCTGACCGCCGATGGAAAACTCCGCACCTGCCTCTTCAGCAAGGACGATCACGATTTGAGATCACTTCTGCGAGACGGCTCAAGCGACAGCGAAATTCGCGAGCGAATCTGCGACATCGTGGCGCAAAAAGAGAAAGGGCATCGCATCAACGAGCCGGGTTTCCTGCCGCCCTCGCGCACGATGGTGTCGATTGGTGGCTGATGTTGCGCTCTTCTGGTAGTCTCCCGCATCTGAAATACTAGTCATGATGAATGAGCTTTTCGTCATGCGTTTTGTGCCGGGCTAGAGGCGGTATGGCTGACGAACCCAACGAGTCGAAACTGTTTTCGCTCTCCGAGGCGGAGCGCCTTCGCGCCCAAATCGAGCCAGTGCTGATCGAGACCATCGAATCGCGCCGGAAGCTGGCTGAGCTTGATGAGGAGCTTGGCACTCTTCGCGAGCGCATCATGCGTTCAGGCGGCCTGCTTGTTTCCTACGAAAAGACGGCCGGCCGCCGGCTCGAGCGCAATCGGCTTGCGGAAATTATTGAGGCGGCCGTCGAGCAGATTCATTCCACCGGTTGCCTCGTGAAGGATCTGGAGATCGGCCTCTTGGACTTTCCCGCGAGGATGAACGGCGAGGACGTCTATCTTTGCTGGCGCCTCGGCGAGGACCGCATCCGTTTTTACCATCGCCAGGACGAAGGCTTCGCCGGACGCAAACCGATCGACCCTCGCGACGCCGGCTACAGCAACCCCATCCAGTAGCGAACCCATCCGCGCAATCAGACCTCGGTTGCCTTTTGTGGTAGCGTGGACGTACGTCTATGAGGCTGATATGACGAACACCCCGGGGAATCGCTTGAAGGATTCCGCGAGCCCTTATCTGCGTTCGGCTGCGCATCAGCCGGTTGACTGGCACGAGTGGGGCGAGGAAGCGTTTCAAAAAGCGCGTGCCGAATCAAAACCCATCCTGCTCGATATCGGTGCGGTGTGGTGCCACTGGTGCCACGTAATCGACCGCGAGAGCTACGAGAACCCGGAAATTGCCGCGGCGATCAATCAGCTTTATGTTCCCGTGAAAGTCGATCGCGATGAGCGTCCCGATGTGGACGCGCGCTACCAATCCGCCGTCAGCGCGATTTCCGGCCAGGGCGGCTGGCCGCTCACCGCTTTTCTTACTCCGGACGGCAAACCTTTTTTTGGTGGCACATATTTTCCTCCCGAGGACGCCGGCGGCAGGCCCGGCATGAAGCGCATTTTGCACGCCGTTTCCGATGCCTTTAAAAGCCGGCGCAGCGAAGTGGACAATTCCGCGCAGGCACTGGAGGAAGCCGTCGCCAAAGCGGAGATTTTTCAGGGCGCGCGCGG
>DATDMO010000081.1:0-2130 GCA_036518755.1 Candidatus Acidiferrales bacterium
CTCTCGCCAGCCGCTCGATTTTGGTTTCTTTCAGATCGATATCCTGTCGAACACCAATTACTTCTATTACTTCGTTTTGTTTTGCTTTTCCCTTGCTGTGGGCGCCATGGGGCTCATTCTGCGCTCTCCATTCGGCCGTGCAATGATCGCGATCCGCGAGAATGAACGCCGTGCACGTTTCCTGGGCATTCCGGTCGAGCGTCACATCTGGATTGCATTCACGCTGTCCTGCTTTTTCATGGGTCTCGCCGGCGCGCTCTATGCTCTCGTCAACAATTTTGCCGACCCCAAAGGTCTGCACTACAGCCAGTCCGGTGATTTCGTCATGATGGCGGTGATGGGCGGCATGCGAACCTTCTGGGGTCCGCTGCTGGGCGCCGTCGTGTTCGTTGTCCTGCAGGATTACCTGTCAAGTGTCACGATCAACTGGATGTCTTTCGTAGGACTGTTGTTCGTGTTGGTCGTGCTGTTCTTCCCGCGCGGCCTTTTGGGGTTCATTCGCCGCCAGAGTGCGACGTGAGGGACGCATTGTGACAGTGCTGGAAGTCAAAAACGCCACGAAACGCTTTGGAAACCTGGTCGCCGTGCGCGACGTTTCGCTCAGCGTTCCGAAGGGTGAGTTGCGTGCAGTCATCGGCCCGAATGGAGCCGGCAAGACCACGTTCTTCAATTTGATCAGCGGTTTCTTCCCCCCTAGTGCCGGCACTATCGAATTCGATGGTCGGGATGTCACACAACTGGCGGCGCACAAGCGCGTCGAGCTCGGTATGGCACGCACGTTTCAGGTCACGGAAATATTTCCGGAGCTTAGTGTCTTTGAGAATCTCCGGATCGGGGCCGAGGTGGCTGGCGGCTATTGCCTGCGGCCATGGATGAGTGCAGCCGAGAAAGCTGGCATTGATGCGACAGTGCATGAAATCCTCAAATTGGCCAACCTTGAGGCCAAGGCCGGCCGGCTGGTTGGCGAGCTGGCCCACGGGGATCAGCGTGCGGCCGAAATCGCAATGGCGTTGACGCTGCGGCCGCATCTGTTGCTGCTCGACGAACCCACTGCCGGCATGGGCGACCAGGAAACGTATGAGATTACCCGGCTTATCCGCCGTCTGCATCGCGACAGCAAACTTACGATTGTACTGATCGAACATGACATGCGCGTTGTGTTCCATCTCGCAGACCGCATTACGGTGCTCGACCAGGGCAGCGTGCTGGCCGAGGGTATTCCGCAAGAGATTGCCGCTAATGAGGCCGTCCAGGCCGCTTATCTGGGCAAAGCCGCATGACCGCCGCGCTCGTCGCCGAAGGCCTGCACACCTATTACGGCAAAAGCCACATTCTCCACGGCGTCAGCCTTGAGGTGGCGGAGGGAAAGATTACTGCGTTGCTCGGCCGCAATGGCGCCGGCAAGACGACACCCTTGCGCAGTTTGATGGGATTGACGCCCCCGCGCGAAGGGCGCGTTTCGATTTTCGGCAAGCAGACAATCGATTGGCCAACCTATCGCATCGCGGCCCAGGGCGTCGGATATGTGCCTGAGGGGCGGCGAATTTTCGCCAATCTCAGCGTCGAAGAAAATCTCAAGGTTCCGCTCGAGCGGAAGGGGCCTTGGACGCTCGATCGCATCTACCAGCTCTTCCCCCGGCTAGCCGAACGCAAACTCAATCGCGGCCGGCAGCTGTCCGGCGGCGAACAGGAGATGTTGTCGATTGGTCGCGCGCTGCTGCTCAATCCCAAGCTGCTCATCCTCGACGAGCCGTCACAGGGGTTGGCGCCGCTGATCGTGCGCGAGGTGTTTCGCGTCGTCGCACAGATGCGCGCCGAAGGGATATCGGTGCTGCTGGTCGAGCAGAACGCGCGCATGAGTTTGGAAATCGCGGATCATGCCTACGTGCTCGACGACGGTGCTATTGTCCATTCAGGGCTGGCGCGCGATCTTGCGGCCGACGAAATGCGCGTGCAGGCGCTCGCTGGCGTCAGCGCCGAAGAATGGACGATTGCGTGAGACAGTCTCTTGGTCTTCTGGCCGTCCCCACGTGACCCCAAAAAGCGGACCATCGCCATGGAAGTGACCGGCGCATCATGCCCTTTACCCGCCGGCACCGACGGAACTCTCTACAAGCGCCCAGGGTCTTT
>DATDMO010000082.1:0-2621 GCA_036518755.1 Candidatus Acidiferrales bacterium
CCGTTCGGACTGCACGGAGTCGTTCTTCATACGCGATCTGAAACACCACCTTCTTGCGAGTTGATTCTCGTACTGACCTGCCCGTGTTCGCGATAGCAACAATCTGATTGGTTGCGAGATATACGGCCAAACATTCGTTCGTCGTGTGTTTTGCGATTTCCTGAAGCTTGAGCTGAGCGTTCTCCAGCCCGGACACGTGCTCCCGCCAGAGCAGCTGGCCGCCTTCTACTCGTTCAAAAATGTCGTACTCGCGGTCCACAAAAGTGTTCAACACCCCAGGAATGCTTGGGGAAAATATAGCCTCAAGTCTGCATGAAGGCAACGGTTGGAGCAACGCCCTCGAGACTTGCCTCCACAACGATGTCTTCTGGCCGCGCGAGATCGCCAGACGCTTCTCATAAGCGAGGTTTAAGTATATTGTGGCGCCGCATGGGCGGCGGGCGCGGGCGGGGGCATACTTCATCGACGCGAGGGGGGAATCGGACGTGGGTAAGCTGCGGCTTTCGATGGCGTGTTCGAATTACGACCGGACACGCGCGCTATTCGACGGGCGCGTGCGCATCCAGGGGATCGAACTCAACTGCCTGGACCTACCCATCGAGGAAACTTTCTTCCGGATGCTGCGGCATCACGAGTTTGATGCTGCCGAGATATCGCTTTCATCGTACGTGCTGTCGCTTTTCGGCGAAAATCCGCGGATGATTGCGATTCCGGTATTCCCTTCGCGCTTCTTCAGGCACTCCTGCATTTTCATTCACAGCGCCAGCGGAATCCGCGAGCCGAAGGACCTGATCGGCAAGCGCGTGGGCGTGCCGGAATTTCAGATGACCGCGGGCGTTTGGATTCGGGGAATCCTGAGCGACGACTACAAAGTTCCGGCCAATAGCGTCACGTACTTTCGCGGCGGCGAAGAAGAGCCGGGGCGGCCGGAAAAGATTGCGCTGTCATTGCCGCCGGAGATTCGAATCGAGTCGATTCCCGCTACGAAGACGCTTTCCGCGATGCTGGAATCGGGCGAAATTGATGCGCTGTACACGGCGAGGGCGCCTTCCACGTTTGGAAACGGTTCCGGGAAGGTGCGGCGCCTCTTCGAGAATTATCAAGCGGTGGAACAGGACTATTTTTCGCGGACGAAAATATTTCCCATCATGCACACCATCGTGATTCGCCGCGATGTTTATGAAAAATCGCGGTGGGTGGCGCAGTCGCTTTACAGGGCGTTCGCGCAGGCGCAACGAATTGCGTACGCCGAGCTATACGATTCGGGCGCGCTACACTTCATGCTTCCGTGGCTGGTACGCCACGCGGAGGGAACGCGGGCGCTGATGGGTGCGGACTTCTGGCCGTATGGGCTCGAACGGAACGCGCACACCCTCGAAACGTTTCTACGATATTCGCACGAGCAAGGGCTGGCGAAACGTCTCCTGAAGCCGACGGATCTTTTTGCCCCGGAATCGCTTGAATCGTTCAAAGTCTAACGCGCGGAGCGGTTTTTCGCTCGCGCACCGAAGGAGACTTCCCTGGCATCCGGCGGAAACGCAGCTTCGCAGCCGTGGTGGACGCTGACTCGCGGAGACATTGACGCGACCATCGCGCAAGTGGGCTGCATCATCGCGCAGATGTTCATTCCGGTGCTGCTGCTGGCGCCGATCGGCGTCTCTCTAAAATTCAGCCTCGAACACATTGTGCCGGGATTCGCGCCGGGGCTGCTGGCGGGATCCGCAGGCCTCGCTTGGCTCGGAGTGCGACTGAGCAAGCGCGAGAATCGCAAGGACGTGACGGCGCACGCCTACGGGAATAACGTCCCGGCGATTCTAGCGTATACGCTTTCGATTTTCCTGCCGGTTTATCTGCAAACTCACGACGCCGAGCGCGCGTGGGAAGTCGGCGCGGCGGCGGTGGTGTGGACTGGAATCATCAAGCTGATCGCGGCGCCCTTCGCCGGCGCTTTCCGACGCTACATTCCCGTGCCCGCTTCGATGACGGTGTTTGGCGCGGCGATGTACAGCTACCTGGCGCTGATTTTGCTGCAACGTGTGTTCGATCAGCCGTTGGTCGGAATTGCCGCGCTGATGATCGTGTGCGTGGCCGTGTTCGCTGGCGTGCCGATCACTCGCTATAAGCTGCCGCCATTTTTGGTTGCGTGGCTGATTCCGCTGATTCTCGGCGTGCTGGTAGGCTATGTGCATCCGGTGTGGTCCGGCTTGTCGTTCGTGCTACCGTTCGTGCCGACAGCGGGGCCGTTGCACGCCATGGTGCTGGCTGTACCGTATCTTTCCGTGATCGCTCCCATTTCCATCTACCACGTGCTGCAGGATATCGCATCCGTCGAAGGAGGCACGGCGGCGGGCGACAATTACGACGCGCGCAGCGTGGTGGCCTGCGATGCCGTGGGTACGCTGGTCGCGGGGCTGGCGGGGAGCATCGTCTCGCCAGTGATTTACGCGCTGCATCCTCCGTACAAGGCGCTGGGGGCGCGAATCGGTTTTGCGTTTTGGACCCCGATAATTTTTCTCGGTGTGGTGATGAGCGGCTTGATTTCGTTCATGGCCGGATTGTTTCCGTGGGCGATTCTGGCGGCGATGATCGCGTACGTATCGGTTGGCGTGGGGACGGCGACG
>DATDMO010000083.1:0-5596 GCA_036518755.1 Candidatus Acidiferrales bacterium
AGCCGTGCGAAACCCCTCGCAGGGTTTCTGCCGAGCTCAAGAACAAAAATCCCCCCGGGCACAGGGCGTGCCTCAGCCGCTCAATGGCGACTCGCGCCGCCTCCGCCGTCAGATACATCACAACATTGCGACAGAAAATGACGTCGTACTGTTCGATCTCCCAAATCGTCTCTCCCGGTGCCGCCAAATTGCGCTCTTCGAGCCGCACCATGGAGCGGATGTCGCGGCGAAGCGTGTAGTGCTTCCCATTCAATTGAAAATACTTCCGCAAAAGCTCCTGGGGCACGTCACGCAGCGACCAGTCGGTGTATCGCGCACTAAGGGCCTGCGCCAGCATCTTGGAATTGATGTCGAAAGCCGTGATCGTTACATCCTCCGGGCGCAGGTGCGGAAAATGCTCGCGAACGGTGATTGCCAACGAATAAGGCTCCTCGCCTGAAGCGCAACCCGCCGACAGCATCCGCAGCGGGCGGCGCCCCTTCAGCAGTGCAATCCGCTCCGGCAGCACGCCGTTTACAAGCGCACGAAAGTGCTCCGGTGACCGGAAAAAGTAGGTTTCGACCACCGTGAGTTGACCGGCTAAGACTCGCCATTCCTCGCGCCCGCCCCGTTCTACCTCCATGCTGGCAAGGTACTCAGCTGCGCTTGCGGATCCACGCTGCTGGACACGCTGTCGCAGGATGTCGGCCAGCCAGTCCAGCCGATCATCCTCGACTCGAAGCCCGAGCGAGGTGGCGATCAGGCACCGGAACCGCTCCACATCCCCACGCTGCAGTGGTTCCATCTAGCCCCCCTTGCCCGGTGCGCCGATCTCTTCCCGCAACAGGCGCGCCGTCTTGAGTACCAGGAACAACTCCGCATCGAGCGCCCCCACCGATGCGATGATCTCGGGGTTGGCGCTCTGCATGAGGGGCGGCATTTGGTTCAGTGTCGAGGCATCGAACTCGCGGATCCCCACCACGGCTTCTACCGCTAAGGCAACCGTTCGCCTGCCGGCGCGCACGCTGACAAAGCGCGACCATGGCTGTCCGCAGTGACATCCGAGCACCGCGGCCAGATCTACGACCGGCACCGGAACTCCACGAATCACCGCCAGGCCGCGAACGCCATCGGGGGCTCCCTCCACCGGCTCGATGGCCAGCGGCCGCATGGTTTCATGTACGTCCGGCAGTGCCAGGACACAATGATGTCCTCCCGCCCGAACAACGAGCCGGCGATTGGGGACATCGGCATTCATGGTTGCCTCGGCGTCCAATGCATACGCCAAATCGACCGTAACACCGGCGTGGTGACGGGGTCAGGCAAAAGTCGGTCGGGAGAAGAGCGGCAGGATGAAAATGGGCCTCGTTCCAGATTGGAATTCGCACCCGGTCGGCGCACAACCCTCGCATGCACTTCCGCTCGCACCTAGCAGCAAGGCGAAAATCAGGAACATTGAGCGCTCTCTGCAGCTACGCGCTGCGCTGGGAATGGGCCGCTAGCAGGTTGAGGGCCACCTTAACTCGTCTTTCCTACGGCTAAATACGCCGAATTTCCGAAATGAAAGTAGGCGCAGAATAACGTGATCGCCGGGAGCTTGAGGCGATCACACCCGCTGAACCGGGCCTCGCTCGTCGGTGACGTTGGGCGGGTCCGCGTCGGGATTTGCAATCATCACCCGCCCCTGAGCTACGGCGAGCGTGCGAGCGAAAGAGGAGGGAGCATGGACCGCAGGCGTTCCGCGATCTCTTTCCTGTCTTGCTTTTCAGCAACCAGCACACGAGTTGTGACAGCGGCTTGCGTCCTAGTCATGCTCGCGATGATGGCCGGGTGCGGCGGTAATGCTACGACGGTCTCGTCCACGCCAACACCGTCCACCACCACCAACTCATCGCCGCCGCCCGGAACCACCAGCGATCAATTCCTTTACGCGATTACGACAAATGCCACAAGCACCACGGGGGCAATTCATGAGTTTCACATTGACGCAAACGGCGCGTTGACGCCGCTTGCAGGCTCGCTGGTCACGCTGCCGGGAGCTGCCGAAACGATCGCCGCCGATCCCCTGGGGCGTTTTGTTTTTGTAGTCGCTGGCGCTTCCATCGTCGGTTTTCCAATAGACGCAAACACAGGCGCGTTGGGCGCCAGCTTCTCCGTACCGTGGACGGCCGCGGTGAGCAATGCGCGTTTGGTGGTCCACCCGTCCGGGAAGTTTCTCTTTGTGGAGGGAATTCCAGCGCCCCCTTTCTTCCCTGCCGACTTCGAGATCACCACCTACACCATTGCCGCGGCGCCAGCCGGATTGCAAATCGGCACTTCGTTGAAGATTTCGCCGAACTTTTTTGGCCTGGCAGTTAATCCCGGCGGCACTTTCCTGTATGCCACCACGCTTCAAGCAGGCGCCTTAGGACCGGAACCCGGGATCACACAAATGAGCATCGATGCGGTAACGGGCGCGCTAACCCCGGTGGGGCCGGTTGGGCGTTCGGCCGACGTCGTCAGCGCAGAAGAACTCTTGGTGCACCCCAATGGCAAATTTTTATATGTTGGCGAAAACTCGCCATCGGTGTCGGCCTTCTCGCTGGCCGCAAATGGCGCGGCCACGCTTACGATGCGGTCAGGCCTCTCTGTCTGTAACGTGACGCCGGACTTCGGAGGTCAACTCGCCATCAGCCCACGCGGCGACCTGCTGTTCCAAGCCACATCGCAGCCTAATTGCATTGTGACCTACAGAGTTGACCAGGCTACAGGCGCGCTGACGTTTGTCAGTTCTTCCCCCAATCTGGGGATCGCTCCGGGGCAGGACGGAGCTCCAGGGATTGTAGTGGATGGCAGCGGCGCATTTGTGTACGCCGCTGATGCTGGAACCAACACCATCGTCAGTTTCGCAATCGCCCCGAACGGAGCGCTGACACCTTTGGCGTCCTCGCCGTTCCGCGTGCCCAGCGGTCAACTGCCGAGCATCCCCCGATACACCATGGCGGTTGCGACCGTGAAACATTGATTCAGCGCTTCTGCAGGTCGCGTTGCTGAAGCCGAAACGAAGCCGAAATATGCTGACTTCAGGCTGCACGATCTCCGACACACGGCAGCCCGGACGGCCCATAGCATTGCCTTTCAAGTGGAAGTGCGAATCAATTCGTTCCGAGCTATCAATTAGCCAACTCAACAATGTAAGTCGGGTTGAGCCATTACGGGAATTGCCAGCGCTTGGCATGGAGGGAATTCGCCCGGAATCGCTGTCCCCGGAGCTATTCTTTCATCGACAGACCAGATCCGTGGGGCACGTCTGTGCGCAGGGTTCGAGTGACCGCGGGCTTATGGATTCAGGGTTCCCTAAATCGAGTTCATTCCTGCAATGAAATGTTGCTCCGAGCGCGTAAGCGGGAAAATTGCATTTCGGGCTGTTCGACACTGTTTCTCGGTCCTCCGCCTACACTCCACCTTAAGGAGGAACTATGACCATTACTGTGGGAAAGCACAACGGCATATGGAAGGCTTCTCCGCCGCATCCGAAGGTCAAGTGCGGTACCGATGTCACCTGGAGCTTCGGTCCGTGTAAGAAATGGACATTAAGTTTGCCGAGAAATGTCTTCGAGGGAGATCTCGAACGCCAAGGCGAAGGGCCGGACACCGTCTCTGCAAAGGTGAAAAACGCCGTGCCTAATAATCCGGAACCACCTCCCCCTAAACACAATCCTAGGGAGTACCGATACAAGGGCACAGTGAAAGAGCATGACAATGACAAGGGCAGCGACATCGAAGGCGACAGCCCGCCCACCGTCATAATTGACCCTTAGAAACGCGCGCGGAAAATACTGAACTGGGATGGATCTGTTACCTTGGCAGCAGCAAGGAGACATACCGCTGAACGGCCAGTCACCCAACCAGCCCCTAGTGCTGGCCGGCGTTATGGATGAAAGATTTCCTTGTCCTAAGTTACAGGGTCGGTTTGCCAAGTTACTTTTCTGCCCCGGCGGCTATGGCTTTCAACTCCGCGAACGCCGGGTCGAGCCGCTCAAGGAGGGCCAGCGAAACATTTTCTGGGGTGGATACCGCTGTACGTCAGCCTTTGGAATCTTGGCGTCCCCGGCGGGATTCGAACCCGCGTTACCGCCGTGAAAGGGCGATGTCCTAGGCCGGGCTAGACGACGGGGACGCTTCTTGGGTGGGAACTTCTAGCCGAACGCTTCATCGTAGCAGCCGCTTTCTTCGACTGTCAAAATACATTGCCGAATTGCCGAACTGCGGAATTGCGGAGTTGAAAGTCAGTCGCTGAAGTTCGCGTGCAGCGCGTGCAGAGAACAAAGATTCGGTAATTCCGCAGTTCGGCAGTTCCGCAGTTCTGCATTTGCACTTCGGCAATTCCGCAGGCAGGCGGCAATCTTCGATTCCACCGCTGATCCACGGTCTGGCATCTAAAATGGATCCATGGCCGATCCTCTCTATCTCAGCCTGTGGTTTCCACGTTTCGAAGAAACCGACATGATGCCGCGGCTTCTCTCGGTGACACGCCTGTTCCTGTTCTCCGAGTCCCGCCCGGGAATCACTGCCATTTCGGTGCATCCCGTTTCCTGGAGCGAGCCCACCATCCTGGAGCGCCGTTTCCGCCCCGGGATCGCTCCCGAGCAGGCCATCGCCATGGCCGCCGACATGCTGCACGAAGATTATGCCTATCTCCTCGAAGCCTACTGGGACCTGTGGGTTCCCGGCGAAGGCAGCGACGAATGGATTGTCGCGCCGCGCCAGGTGAAGTTCATCGCCCACGGCGTGGAATTCGACGAAGGAACCTACGAGGAGAGCGGGCACATTCAGGTGGACTTCGGGCTCGATTCACCGTTCCTGTTCGACGACGTTGACTTGAACCAAGTCTCGGAACCGCGCGTCCGCGCCAACGTCCAGAAGCTGATCAACTTCAGCAACGCCCTGGAAAAGAATGCCGGCATCACCGCCCGCGTCCTGTGGTCAGAATCCGAAGAGAACCTGGCGCAGAAACTTATCCAGCGGCTGCAAAAAACCCACTGAGGATTTCAACGCTGAGGCCGCAGAGGAGCAGAGGGGCGGCAAAGATTCTGCCGATTCTTTCGGCGCGGTAGCAATCTTAGACGCTGTGGCGGCCTCAGAACCGGTTCACGATCCGAGTGATTCCGTCCTTCAATCGGGCGGCATGGAAATTAAGCAGCAACCCTACTCGTTTTCCGCTGAGGCGCAAATACGACAACAGCTGGGCATGATGAATAGGTAGCACGCCTTCTTGCGCCTTAAGTTCCACGATCACACTGTTTTCGACCAACAAATCAATGCGATACCCGAGATCGACTCGCAGTCCCTCGTAGACGACCGGTAAGGCGACTTGCGCCTGCACGAACATTCCCCGACGGTTCAACTCGTGGGCAAGACACACCTCATACGTTTTCTCAAGCAGCCCTGGCCCCAAGACATCATGAACCTTCATCGCAGCGCCAATAATTTCGCCGGTTATGGTGTTGAGTCTGTTCTGTTCCTTCTCGGCGTTCATGAGCCTGTTCTGTTCTTGCTCTGCGTTCCTCTGCCCCTCTGCGATCTCTGCGTTGATCATTTCTTCTGAGTAACACGTCTATTCGAAGTTCACCAATAA
>DATDMO010000084.1:0-2315 GCA_036518755.1 Candidatus Acidiferrales bacterium
GAATGTTTTCTTTTTTGGGTTTCCCAGCTACTGGACGGTGTTCGCGCCAGCCGGGGCGCAGAAGCGATCGAAGGCGCGGGTGAGGTCGCTCGCGATGGAGTAGGGATCGCGGCCCTCGATGTCGCGGCGTTCGAGCATGAAGACGACTTTGCCGTCACGCATCAGTGCGATCGAGGGAGATGACGGCGCGTATTCGGGGAAGTAGGCGCGGGCGCGCTCAGTGGCTTCGCGGTCTTGTCCCGCGAAAACAGTCGCCAGAATTTCGGGCCGCGTCTGATGCGAGAGAGCTTTGGCAACAGCGGGGCGGGCCTTTCCCGCGGCGCATCCGCACACGGAATTGACGACGAGGAGCAGCGTCTTCTTTTCGTCTTTCAGGGCCGCGTCTACTTCCTGTGGCGTCCGCATTTCGCGAAAGCCGACGCGTGTGAGTTCGTTCCGCATCTCCTGAACCATGATGTCCATGCCAGAATGCATTCTGTTCCTCCGCTGATTCGCAACCTTACAGGATATTCTACCATGGCAACAGAGCCTCGGTTTCGGAATGAGGTGAGAGGGGCGATGGAATGGTCATGCGTGGCAAAGGCAAGCGAAGCTGTGATAGCTTCTCTGCTGATTCGTGGCAGAAGTAGGCTCAGCTTGAATACCTAAAGGCGACACATGAGCGATATTGAAGTCCCCGTTCTGATTGCGGGTGGCAGCCTCGTAGGCATGTCCGCGGCACTGCTGCTGGGGCATCACGGAATCCCGGCGCTGGTGGTGGAACATCACCGCGGGACCGCGATCCATCCCCGCGCTGCAATGATCACGCAGCGAACCATGGAAATTTTCCGCACGGTAGGAGTGGAACAAATTGTGTTGCAAAAATCGGACGAACAGTTCGTGCAGGATGGCGCGATCATGGCCGTCGAAACGCTGGCAGGCAAGGAGCTGGCGTGGTTCATCGCCAACCTGAACGAAGGCGTGCGAGACGTCAGCCCGAGCAGCCGCATCTTTATCACCCAAAGTTTGCTGGAGCCGCTCCTCAAGAGCAGAGCCGAAGAACTGGGCGCGCAGCTTCGGTTCGCAACGGACCTCGTTTCGTTCGAGGAAGATTCCAGCGGCGTAACCGCGCAGATCCGCGAACGCGATAGCGGCAAGATTTCAAGCGTCCGCGCACGTTACATGATCGCCGCCGATGGCAGCCACAGCCAGATTCGCGAGCGCCTGGGAATCCGCATGGTCGGCCACGGAGTATTTTCGAAGAGCATCACCATCTATTTTCGCGGCGACGTGTCGGCGCTTTTGCGCGGGCGGAGCCTCAGCGTGATGTACGTGGTGAATTCCACGCTCAGCGGTTTTTTTCGAATCGAGAAGCCGTTTACTTCCGGTTTCTTGGCCGTCCACTGGCTGGGCGATCCAAAAAGTCCGGTTACGGACGTGTCGCAGGGGCTCACCAACGAGCGATGCCTGGAGTTGCTTCACGCCGGGCTAGGCACCGATGAAATTCCGGTCACCATTGAAAACGTGATGCAGTGGGACGCCAGCGCCGATACCGCGGAACGTTTCCAACACGGACGCATCTTTCTCGCTGGAGATGCCGCGCACGTGATGCCGCCGAGCGGCGGCTTCGGCGGCAATACCGGCGTGCAGGACGCGCACAATCTCGCGTGGAAACTCGCCGCCGTTCTGCACGGAATCGCCGGAGAAAAGTTACTTGCGACGTACGACGCCGAAAGGCGTCCGGCAGCGGCCTTTACGGTGGAGCAGGCGTATTCTCGCTACGTGACCCGCTCGGCGCCGTACCTGCGCTCGGAAAACATGCAAGCGATTGAAAACGACCTGAATATCGAGTTGGGTTATTGCTATCGCTCGGAGGCCGTAATTCCGGACCCTGACGATAAGACGGTGCCGCACGACAATCCTCGCGAGACGCGAGGACGTCCCGGCACGCGCGCGCCGCATATTATGCTTGAGCGAAGAGGAGAGAAGATTTCGTCACTCGACCTTTTCGGCGGGAATTTCGTGCTGCTGGCCGGGCCTGAGGGAAATGCCTGGAAAGAAAGCGGGCGCGAGGCAGCGAAGCAGTTGGGGCTGAGTCTCGATGTTTATCAGATTGGGTCCGATGGAATGACCGATCCGAGCGGCGGCTTTGCGGAAGCCTACGGGATCGGCCGGTCCGGCGCGGTTATTGTTCGACCGGATGGCTTCATCGCGTGGCGCGGCAAAGCTAAAGAAGGAGCCTCGCCCGGCTTGGTTCGTGACGCGCTTTCGGCGCTTCTGTGCCGGAAGCCATCTTGATACTGATAAGGGTTAGAATCGTTGAGGTCGTGGTGGGC
>DATDMO010000085.1:0-2327 GCA_036518755.1 Candidatus Acidiferrales bacterium
AGCCTAGCCCCTCATCTACTGTTTCGACGGGCTTGACCGCGGCGGCGCGCGGCGATCCATTTCGGTAATCACGGCAATCGAGCGCGCGCCATTCTTGCCGACGGAACGCACCGCAAAAAAGTGGTTGTCGGTGGAAACGCCCTTCAAGACCGCCTCGCCCGGCGCGGTCACAAAGTCATAGACGTGCCAGCGCGGGTCGGTCGTTTCACGCCACAGAATTTCGAAGCCCGCGCGCTCGGGATCGTCGTCCGCGGCGAAGGAGACTTTGGCATCCGGTGTGACTGCGCCTTTGAGCCGCGCATTGGTGGGCGGGGCAGGAGCCATGGCGAGTTGGCGAAGGACTTCGGCATTGTCGCGCGCCACATTGCCCATGAAGGTGTAGTTCAGGAATTTCTCGAAGTCGCCGTACTCGATGCCGTTTTCAGTGCGCGGGGTCTGATGCTGATGATTGTAATTCTCGAGAGGCTCGGTGAAGCGCACTCCGGGCAGGCCGGCTTTGTAAAACGGGAAATGATCGCCGCCGCGGCCGTAACGGTCCTGGCGGAAAATCATGCGAATCGCGTTGCGCCCGTCAATTTCCTCGATGGCGCGGGCAAGTTCACGCGCCGGCGAATCGGCGTCCTCGATTTCGCCATTTCCAGAAAACACGCGGACGCGGTGCGGCCCGCCCGGTGCGGGATCGGCTCCGACGATGTCGTTGTCCAGCATCGCCCCTACCGTGTAGCCCTGCTCCTTGGTCCACTCGAGCAGACGATAGGCGCCCAGCAGTCCTTGCTCTTCGCCCGAGAGCACGCCAAAGAGAAGCGTCGCGCGAAACTTTGTGTGTCCGTTGGCAGCGGTTTTGCTCAGCCGCCGCGCGCATTCGACGCTCACGGCGGTTCCCGAGCCGTCGTCGTCCGCGCCCGGCGCGTCGGCCTCAGGATCCATGACGTTGGAAGGCCGCGAATCCATGTCGCCCACGACAATGAAAACTGTTTTCGCCAGAGCGGGATCCGAGCCAGGCAAAATTGCATACACATTTTCGAGATGCACTGGATTTGGGCCTGTGCGCTGCGACTTGGACTCGAACTTGTCCACAACAATTTGCAGTCTTCCGCCCGAGCCCTTGGTAATCTCGTTCAGGCGAGCGACAACGAAATCGCGCCCGCAACCGATTCCGCGTTTCGGATCCGTCCAAGAAGAAATCGTCAGCCGTGTGCCGCAGCTCACCAGGTTATGGATAAGCGTGCGCATCGATTTTTCATCGATGCTCTGCCTGGCAATTGCTCCGGCGGGTCGCGGCGCAATCTTCACTTGCGGCTTGCCTTGCGGCGGTTCTGCGGGATCGCGTGGCGCAGTCTGTTGCGCCAACGCAGAGCCAGCTGCAACGATCGCCGATAGAAGCAACGCAATTCGCACGCCTTTTGCAAACCTCTGAATCATGCGATTGAGACTCCTCATGCGTTCCGCTCCTACGGCGAATTGGCGTCCAAAAGGAAGAGGCATTTTAGCGCGAACCTGCCGCCAATGACATCAAGTCACGGCGACCCCTTTTGTTTTTATCTAATGCTTGTGTATCTCCACAAATAATTTAGAATCTCCGCCTGCGTGGGCGAATGCTCATGAGCGACACGGCCGCGCTTTCAAGATGACTGCATTGATTGGCGTGTGAGCTTCGGAATTCAGGGGTCTACACGAGTGGCAAAACGGCAGGAGGAGATCATGAAACGCAATTTGTATATTGGAGCTATTTTTCTCGCGCTCCTTGCCGCGCTCGCGGCCGCGTCGATTATGCTCGAGAAAAAAGCTGCAACGCAGGCGGCCGAAGTCGAGGCGCCGCGCTTCGAAGTGGATCCCCTGTGGCCAAAGCCGCTTCCCAATCATTGGGTCCAGGGAATGTCCGTGGGCGTTTCGGTCGATGCGCAGGACCACATCTGGATTGTGCACCGCACGAATACGTTTGAGCCGATGGAAATCTATGCTACGGCCAAGCCACCCGCGGCCGAATGCTGCGTTCCGGCGCCGCCCGTGCTCGAGTTTGACGAGGAAGGCAACCTGATCGGCCACTGGGGAGGTCCCGGCCCGGGTTACGACTGGCCAGATTCCAACCACGGCATCACCGTCGATTACAAGGGCAACGTCTGGATTGGCGGGAACGGCCGCGGGAAAGACCGCTCGCACTATCACGACAATCAAATCCTGAAATTCACGCAGGACGGCAAATTCTTGATGCAGATCGGCCATCCGATGATGAGCCAGGGCAGCAATGACGCGGAGAATCTGAAGGGCCCGGCAAAAATGTTCATTGACAAGGCCACGAACGAACTGTACGTCGCGGACGGTTACGG
>DATDMO010000086.1:0-9061 GCA_036518755.1 Candidatus Acidiferrales bacterium
TTGGATGGGAGTAAAGAAAGCCCACCGCAAGAAGCAGTAAAACAGAAGAACAATGGCGACCGTAGGCAGGGATTCAAGGAACAGCTCACCGAGCTTGTGCAAAATTTCCATTGTCGAGGAAAGGGTGTTGCAGCCGCTCCCCTGCGCGCTGTCTGCCCGCCAGCGGATGCCAAAGCGGCCAGAATAAAGCTAGAAATTATCGCATCGGCTCCCGCCACGCGTCAAATCTTTTGCAGCTCGGAACATCCGTTATAGGCATAAACGGGAAACGCGACTAGAATATTTCCGTCCTCGTAGGCGATGATCGCCCGTACGGGAGCAGGCCCTGGAGCCAATACTCAAGACCGAAGACCTCTGGAAAGTGTACCGGACCGGCAAGGTGGACGTGCCAGCCCTGCGCGGCGTGAGCATCGCGATACTTCCGGGCGAATTTGTCTCAATCATGGGGCCATCGGGCTGTGGAAAATCCACACTGCTGCACGTGATCGGTGGCCTTGCTCAGGCGACCCGCGGACGAGTCTTGCTCGACGGAAATGACCTTACCGAAATGAGCGATGCCGCGCGCACGCTATTGCGCCGCCACAAAGTAGGTTTTGTATTCCAGAGATTCAATCTGCTACCCTCACTGGACGCCTATCACAATATTGCCCTGGCCCAGCACATCCACGGAAATGGCTTCGACCCTCATCGGTTTGACGCGGTCGCAGGCCTGCTGGGCATCAAAGAGCGCTTAGGCCATAAGCCTTCGGAGCTTTCAGGCGGAGAACAGCAGCGCGTGGCGCTCGCTCGAGCAATCATCAGCGAGCCGAAGATCGTCCTTGCCGACGAGCCAACGGGAAATCTGGACACCAAGAGCTCCGATTCCGTTCTCGCCCTGCTTCGGCAGCTCAATCGAGACCTCGGCCAAACTATCGTGATGATCACCCACAATCCGGACGCAGCGACCTACGGCAATCGCGTGTTGCACATGCGCGACGGCATGGTCGTGAATGGATCCGGTCCGCACTAGTCAGATGGGCCGACTTTGGCAAGGCATCGTGAGCACGGTGTTTTGGTCCTACGAGCGCGGGAGCTGGCCTTACGATATTTTGGTTGTGGCCATCCTTGTGTTTGTTTTGGCGACACCGAGATCGTGGTTCCGCGATGAACCAAGGCAGAGCTTGATCGCAAGTTCGAGCGTGCATCTGGTATCGACGGATGAAGGGAACCGGACCCGCACGTATAGACTCGACGCCGGAATTCTTTCGCGGGGCAAGCGTACCACGCGCCCCACGCCGGAACTGGAACGCGAAGCGCACGACATGCTGGGGCGAACGGTAGTCGATCTAAGGGAGCGAACTTTTCAAGTCGTGCGAATCGAGCCTACTCTCGCGGACGACGGTTCGGTTCTCTATTACGATGTGGTCGTGCACCTTTAGGAGATGGTTTTGTCTTTGGCGAATATGAAAAAAGAAAGCAAGGCCGCATTGACGGGCGGCGGACAATACAATCCACCAACGCGCGAACGCATCGAAAGCGCCATTCGCGATCTGAAATCACTGCTGGGTACGCGAGCGAGCACGGGGGAATCCGTTCGTGAACACCACAGCCACGGAGAGTCTTATCATCCCGCGGCCCTGCCGGATGCTGTCTGCTTTCCACACTCCACCGAGGAAGTGAGCCAAATCCTCAAGATCAGCGCGAAGTATCAGGTGCCTGTGATTCCCTTCGGAGCGGGCACATCCATGGAAGCGCAGGTGAACGCGATTTATGGCGGCATCACAATTGACATGCGCGAAATGAACAAAGTCGTGCGAATCAGTCCCGAGGATTTACAGGCGACCGTGGAAGCGGGGATGGCGCGCAAACAGCTCAACAAAGCTTTGGAGAATACGGGCTTTACTTTTTTCATAGATCCAGGAGCTGATGCGACAATCGGCGGAATGACTTCAACGCGCGCTTCGGGCACGACGGCGGTTCGTTACGGTACGATGCGAGAAAATGTAATGGCTTTGACAGTGGTGCTTGCCGACGGACGCGTCATCAAGACGGGCACGGCTGCGCGCAAGTCCGCCGCAGGCTACGATTTGACCCGTCTTTTCGTGGGCGCCGAGGGAACGCTCGGCGTGATAACGGAAGTCACGCTACGCCTGCACCCGTTGCCCGAAGCGGTTGCGGCAGCCTGTTGTACTTTTGATACGATTCGAGACGCCGTCGAGACCGCGATTGAAACCATTCAACTCGGCGTGGCAGTGGCGCGAATCGAGTTGATGGACGAGGCACAGATCGACGCGTGCAATCGCTATTCGAAAACACACTATCCGGTCGCGCCTCTCCTATTCTTCGAATTCCACGGCGACAGCGAGCGGAATGTCAACGATCAAGCGGAGACGGTCCGGAAGCTCGCGAAAGAACATCATGGCCGCGACTTCGAGTGGTTCACGACGCCCGAGGAGCGCGAAACGCTTTGGAAAATGCGCCACGAAGCCTACTTTGCGACGCTGGCGATTCGTCCGGGCGGCAAGATGTTCACCACGGACATCTGCGTCCCGATTTCCCGGCTGGCGGATTGCATCGTCGAATCGAAGAAGGATACCGAGAGCGCGTCTTTTCCGACGACGGTTGTCGGACATGTGGGCGACGGCAACTTTCACATGGCCTTTATTCTCGATCCGGAGAATCCAACAGAGCTTGCCGAAGCAAAGAAACTGGAAGAGAGAATTATTCTGCGCGCGCTCGAAATGGGAGGCACTTCGACTGGAGAGCACGGCATAGGCACGGGGCGAGCAAAATACCTCTCGATTGAACATGGAGCAGCGCTTGACGCGATGCGCGCAATTAAGCAGGCTTTGGATCCAGACAACCGGATGAATCCGGGCAAGATGGTCGAACCGCAGGCGTTGCACGGAAAGTCGCAATCCTAAGGGAGCTGACGCTGCCAGCTCGCGGGAACATCCACATAGGATCGATTTAGCTCGCTGATCGACCCGCAACCAAGCAGGGCTAGAGTGCGCTGCAAGTCAGCGCGTAGGATATCAATGGCCCGCGCCACACCTGCCTCGCCCGCCGCGCCAAGGCCGTATGCATAGGCGCGTCCAATCAGCACCGCGCGCGCCCCTAGGCAAATCGCCTTTGCGATATCACCGCCGCGACGGATACCGCCGTCCATTAGGACCTCGGCACGATCGCCCACTGCATTGACGATTTCCGGTAGGGCTCGCAGTGACGCCGCAACGCCGTCGAGCTGGCGTCCGCCATGATTCGATACGATCACGCCGGCTGCTCCCTCATCGAGCGATCGTCGGGCATCATCGGCGGTTAAGACACCCTTGACCACGATCGGGCCTGCCCACGCGTCGCGAATCCACCGCAAATCCGCCCAGGTAACAACGGACCGGGCCAGACTTGCCTGCGTCTCCGAAAGTGGTAGAGGCCCGCGTCCTGGCACGATCACGTTGGGAAGCTCGAGCATCCTGCCGTCCAGGAAGAATCTCACAAGCCATCCGGGATGAGCGATCAATTGCGGCAGGAATGACAGTTTCGCAAGCTGATTGCGACCCATGAGCGCGCCCGCACCGTTCCGAACGTCGCGCTCCCGCATGCCGAACGTGCCGGTATCAATCGTGATCGCAAGCACGCTAAAGTCTGCCGCCTGAGCTCGGGCGAGGGCCGCCTCAGCCGCTTCGCGTCCGCCGACGAGATAGAGTTGATACCACCGGGGCCCTGGACAAGCCGCGGAGACGTCTTCCAGCCGACAGCCGGAGATCGTGGTCAGAGTAAATCCAACGCCCGCTTTGGCGGCTGCTCGTGCCCCGCACACTTCGCCTTGGGGATGTATCAGGCGACTGAATCCCACTGGCGCCAGGAGGAAGGGCATGGCTAGTTCTGAGCCAAGAATCTTCGTGCGCAGGTCGCAGCCGGAGACCGCCACGGCACTGCGAGGGCGAAATGTGACTTCTTGAAAAGCGCGGCAATTCTCACGAAGAGTGACTTCACCGTCAGCGCCGCCGTCAATGTAATCGAAGACAACGCGCGGAAGACGGCGCTCGGCAACACGGCGCAAATCGGCGATGTTGACGACGCGCGGCGAGGATACCCTGCGTTCTTCTCGGGTCATCTTTGGACGTCCTCGTGCGGCCTAATAGGCGCGGCCAAATGGGGCCGAAATGGCAAGAGAATGATCTCGGCAGCGCTCATTCTATCGGGAATTCCGAAGATTTGTAGCATCTTGCTGGATGCCTATTTGTGGAGATTTCAGGGTACGCGTCAAGTAAAGTATAGTCCCCCCGGAGGGTTGGCGCGTGAAAGTGGGCGAAGCAATCGCTGAGATTCTTAAACGTGAAGGCGTTGACGTTATCCTCGGATATCCGGTAAATCACGTTCTCGAATCTGCGGCATGCGCCGGCATACGGCCGATCATCGTTCGCCAGGAACGCGTCGGGCTCCACATGGCTGACGCCATTTCGCGCCTCACGAGTGGACGGAAGATCGGCGTTTTTGCGATGCAGCACGGTCCGGGATCGGAAAATTCCTTCGGCGGAGTCGCGCAAGCCTACAGCGAATCGGTCCCTATCCTTGTACTTCCGATGGGCTACGCGCGGCGGCTCGCGCAGGTAGATCCGAATTTCAATTCCGCCGCAAGCATGCGCTCCGTCACCAAATCCGCGGAGGCGATTACGTCTCCTGCCGAAATTCCGAACGTCTTTCGCCGCGCGTTTTCGAATGTTCGCAACGGCCGCGGCGGTCCCGCGCTGGTAGAGATTCCGCAGGACTTGTTTGCAGAAAATGTGCCGGAGCCTTTCATCTATGAACCCGCTATCGGCACGCGCTATGGCCCCGATCCTGCCGACGTCCATCGCGCCGCGGCTGCGCTCATGGAAGCGAAAAATCTCGTCATTTACGCTGGGCAGGGAATTCATTACGCGCGCGCATGGGAGTCGCTGAAAGACCTCGTCGAGTTGCTCGGTGCTCCTGTAGCGACAAGCTTGCAGGGGAAGAGCGCGTTCCCAGAGGATCATCCTCTGGCGCTCGGCGCGGGCGGCAACGCCTTCCCGCCGACGGTTCCACATTTTCTCGAGAAGGCTGATTTGATTTTCGGGATTGGCTGCAGCTTCACCGAAACGAACTTCGGCATCGCCATGCCTCGCGGAAAGAGATTCATTCACGCCACGCTTGATCCCAGGCATCTGAACAAAGACATTCGCGCCGATATCGGGCTCATCGGGGACGCGAGCTTGACGCTTGACGCGCTGCTCACCGAGATCAGACGCCTCATCGAGAAGCCGAGGCCCTCGCCGGTTACCGATGAGATTGCAACGGTCCGCAAAAGTTGGCTCAACGAATGGATGCCAAAACTCACATCCGATGCGGTTCCTTTGTCTCCTTATCGTGTGATTTGGGACTTGCAACAAACGGTGGATGTTGCGAACACCATCATCACGCACGATGCGGGCAGCCCGCGCGACCAGCTCGCACCTTTCTGGATCACAAAGAAGCCGCTCACGTATATCGGTTGGGGCAAAACAACGCAGCTTGGATACGGCCTGGGCCTTGCAATGGGCGCGAAGCTCGCTTGCCCAGAAAAACTCTGCGTGAACCTTTGGGGCGATGCCGCCATCGGCTTCACGGGCATGGATTTCGAGACTGCCGTGCGCGAACGGATTCCGATTCTCTCGATCCTGCTGAATAATTTCAGCATGGCCATGGAGATTCCGATCATGCCCATTTCCACCGAACGGTTTCGCGCGACGGATATTTCCGGCGACTACGCAGCGATGGCGCGCGCCCTCGGCGGCTATGGCCAACGGATCACCCAGCCGGGCGAAATTGTTCCTGCCATCCGCCGGGGCATCGAGCAAACGCAAAAAGGCGTTCCAGCGCTTCTCGAATTCATCACAGCCAAGGAAATCGCTTTCTCGAAGCAATACCATCGTCCCGGCTAGTCGCCTTGACACTGGGTTGAATCTGGGCCAGGCGCCAGGGGTAAAATACCGCGGAGAAGACTTGGAATGCCCGAATACACAGCCGTTCACGCTCGAGCCGGAATAGATGCCAAGCTTCCTAAGATTGAGACTTGGCCCAACCAATTTCCTGGTTACGAAATCACGATCCGTATTCCCGAATACACGTCAATCTGCCCAAAGACCGGCCTTCCGGATTACGGGGCAATCACGATTCAATACCAGCCAAAGCGGCTATGCTTGGAGCTGAAGGCACTAAAAATGTATCTGCTGGCCTATCGAGATTTGGGAATCTTCTACGAAAACGCGGTAAACCGGATTTTGCGCGATATCGTTGAGGCTGCTCGGCCGGAGTGGTGTCGAGTGACGGGGGACTTCACTCCACGCGGCGGGTTGACCACTTCCGTGGTAGCCAAATGGCCAACACCCTCGGGCAAGTTCGCCTTTGCAAAGGATAGACTTCGCCCGCCCGCTCGTAGATAATGCCTCCAGAAATACTGCGTCCGTTCCACTAGAAGGAGATCCGATGAGTTCGAATCCGGAGACACCCGCTGCCATGCCGCCGGCGGATGCGTCTTACGTTCCCCGCTGGGTGACCGTGTTGTTCATCCTTGCTTTTGCGCTGGTCGGATACCTGCTGTACGCGAATTACGAGCAACGGCAAGGTCTTCGGATGAGCCGCGAGGATGCCAACAAGAAGACGCAGGCCATGGCGGCCGAACTGGACAAGACGAACTCGCGTATCGCCGACCTGAAAGGGCAATTGGACGTCACATCGCAGAAACTCGGTTTGACGCAGGATGAGCTCGCTCGCGCGCGCGGCTTGGCGCAAAGCGTGCGCACGGCTCAGCAGAAGAGTGACCAGCAGTTCCGTCAGCAACTCGGCGCCGTGCAGGCCGACACGACCACGAAGTTTGGGCAAGTAGCCACCGAACTCAGCGGGACGCAAAGTGATGTCGCCGCCACCAAAGCGGATTTGGAAGCAACGAAGAGCAAGCTTCAGAGCACGGTCGGCGACCTGGGCGTTCAGAGCGGCCTGATTGCTAGGAATCACGATGAAGTCGAAGAACTGAAACGCCTCGGCGAGCGAGATATTTTCGAGTTCACCCTGAACAAGTCTTCCAAGACGTCGGACCACATCGGTCCAATCCAAGTGAAGCTTCGAAAGGTCGATCCGAAGCACTATAGGTTTACTCTTGACGTGATTGCCGATGATAAGACGATCCAGAAGAAAGACAAGACCGTCGGTGAGCCAGTGCAATTCTACGTTCGTGGCGCCCGGGCGCCCTATGAAATCGTCGTGTTCGACCTTACCAAGAACGAAGCCAAGGGTTATCTGAGCACGCCGAAGTCGTCGACGGCTGCCCCTCCTTCCGGGAACCCTCCGGGTCACTAGCTGTACGTTGGCGGATAACGAACGCGGCGTTCACATTCCTGAAGCGCCTTT
The DNA here is from genome assembly GCA_036518755.1 of Candidatus Acidiferrales bacterium. Taxonomy (GTDB): domain Bacteria; phylum Acidobacteriota; class Terriglobia; order Acidiferrales; family UBA7541; genus Palsa-295. The sequence goes on from DATDMO010000086.1 coordinate 7,387, forward strand.
TCCTGCCTCGTGTCATGCTATTGGGAAATCCGTACTAGCTCGTTTCCGTAGCTCTGGCTCCTAGGCAGGAGGTGTGGATGTATCCCATGCGTCGTTTGGCTCCCCGCTGGCTGTGCCTGGCGGCGGTACTTGCGGGTTTCCTTGGATCAAGCTCCTTGTTGCAGGCACAGACGCCGCTGATCGAGCGCTTGTCGCCAGAGACCGTCTTTTGCGTAGCTTGGCGCGGCACGGCCTCTCTTTCCGGTGCGGAGCAAAAGAATCACGTTCTGCAGCTCCTGCAAGATCCCGCTTTTGCCCCCGCTTGGTTAGGTCTCGCCTCAGCTTTTCAGCAACGGAATCAAAAGGCCGAGGGTCCCGCTGCGTCATTGGGACTACCCGAGATCATGTCACTGCTGGAAAACCCTCTTGTGGCTGGGGTTAGCGCCGTCTCGAATGATGCGGGATCTCCGGGGCCAAATGGCCAGCCGTCGCGCTTCGCGTTCTTTGTCGTGTACGACGCAACCGGAAAAGCCAGCCTAATCGACAAATTGAAGGCTTCAGCACAGAACAGCCAGAAGACGCATTCTAAGGTGACGACTTATGATTTTGGTGGTACCTCGGTGGAGGTCCGCGCCGCAGGCACGGGTGCTACGTATAGCGCCCAGACGTCCCACTATTTTGTCGCATCCGACCAAAAGCAGATTGTAGAGGCTTTGATCACGCGCTTCGGTGGCGTCGATGGCAAAGCCACATCGCTAGGACAGCTTACGCCGTATCGTGAACTGCAAAAGTTCATAGGGTCCGATGAGGCGCTTGAATGGTACGCACGCATCCCAGATCCGGATCAATGGACCATTCCGCCGTCTGGTGCGAGATCTGCGGCGCAGTTCGCGAAAAGTATTCACCTAGAAAAGATTCATGCCGCCGGAGGAGGCGTGAGCTTCGCCGGGGAAGCCATGCACATCAGGGGCGCGGTCTTGGGCGATACCTCGCCCGGAGGCATCTTTGATCTAGCGGGGCCAAGCGCCACCACCTTCCAAACGGAAGCGGTTGTGAATGGGAGTTCCACCTTCAGCATGTCGCGCTTTAATCTAGCAGCCCTGTACGATCTGATGCGTGGTGCTATTGTTGGAGCCCTGAGCCCGCAACAAGTCGCTAATGTCTCCGCCATCGAGACTGTGGGCCAAAGCTACTTAGGAATGTCAGTCAGCGACGCGCTCGGTCTGATGAGTGGTGAAGTTGCTTCTTTCTCCACTTATTCCGACGATGGCACCGCGCAGCAGCTTTTTGCCGCGAGCATACGGCAACCGCAGGCTGTTCTGCGAATTCTAAGGGCCGTCGCCGGCTCGATGATCGTGGCTGAAGACTCCTCGGGTCCCACCACTTTCCTGGATATTGCTTATCCCTACAAGGACCCAAAAACGGGGACGCAGCGGCGCAAATTCTACTACGTCGCGGTCACCCCGCAGATGCTAGTGGGTGCGCCGCGAAAAGCGATGCTGCGCGAAACGATTCAACGGCTCAGTTCACATGGAGATGCTTCGCCGGCAGCCGGACTCTTGGCCAACCCGGACTTTTCTCGAATGAGGTCGCTCCTTCCGGAAAAACTCTCTGGATTGAGCGGCTCGGACCTCGCTCAAATTCCGTGGGACAAATTGTTCTCTCAGCTCGAGGACCGAATCGCGCAAGGGGCCAA
>DATDMO010000087.1:0-6571 GCA_036518755.1 Candidatus Acidiferrales bacterium
GCGATGGTGAAATCGGTTTCGTGGCCCACGCCGGAGATCACCGGCACGGCGGAAGCCGCAATCGCGCGGGCCACGGTTTCCTCGTTGAATGCCCAGAGATCTTCGAGCGAGCCGCCGCCGCGGGCGAGGATCACCACGTCCGCGAATTTGGCGCGATTGAAATAGCGCAGCCCGGCGGCGATTTCGCTCGCCGCTCCTTCGCCCTGCACTTTCACGGGATAGAGTTGGACGTGAACACTCGCGAAGCGGCGCTTGAGCACGCGGAGAATATCTCGAATCGCCGCGCCGGCGGGAGAAGTGACGACGCCGATGCAACGAGGAAGTACGGGCAGCGGCTTTTTGCGCGCTTCGTCGAAAAGACCTTCTTCTTGCAGCTTCTTTTTGAGCTGCTCGAAGGCGAGCTGCAGCGCGCCGAGTCCGACAGGCTCGATGTGCGTGACGTAAACTTGATATTCGCCGCGCACTTCGTAAACGCCGAGCGAGCCGCGCACAGTGATGTGCAAGCCGTCCTCGGGACGGAACTTCAAAGTGCGAGCCTGGTCGCGGAAGCAGACGCAGCGAATTTGCGAGCGCGAATCTTTCAGGGTGAAGTAGAGATGCCCTACTTGCGATGGGCGGTAATTCGAGACTTCGCCTTCGATCCAGATGTCGCGGAAGGCGCGTTCGAGAAGCTCGCCGAGGCATTCAGTCAGCTCGCTGACTTTCCAGACGCGGCGCTGCGGCATCAGATCGAAAAGAGAAGCTTGGCTCATGGCATTAGCGGCGGAACGAATTGACGATCCATAGAATCAGAGTAAGAGCCACGCTCAGCACGATACACGTAACGATTGGAAAATAGAAACTGCCGTGACGTCCGCGGTAAGCGATGTCGCCGGGAAGATGGCCGAGGCGGAAGGGCAGCTTGCCGGAGTAGAGCAGCAGCGCACCCGCGCCGATCGCTATGACGCCGGCGACGAGAAGAAACTTGCCGAGTTCGCGCATCGGGTCCACGAAATTGCAACCGCCGTTCTCTTATTATAGGTCAACCACAACGTCGCCCTTGGTTTGCGAGCAGCAGATCAAGAGCCGGAGTTTTCCAGATGCCCGTGTGGACGATCTTGCCGCGCCAGACGATGTCACGCGGCAAACCAACGTTGACTGACACAAGCCGCGCTGCCATGCACCGAATTGTAACGAAGGATGGCCCTCCGACTCCATCGGCTGGCAGCCCGTGGTGAAAGTGCCCATCTTCTTGGCGTTCGGATCGGAAGCACAGGCCACGGTGACGTATAATGGGCCCCCTCCGGAAAGCACAAAGGAGGTAGAAATGTCTCTTCGAGGAAAGACTGCGCTCATCACCGGCAGCTCGCGAGGCATCGGGCGCGGGATCGCACTAAAGCTGGCGGGACACGGCGTCAAGACCGCCATTCACTATTACACTCAGTCAGACGCGGCGAACGAGACTCTGGCGAAAGTCCGGGCATGCGGCGGGGACGGGTTCGTTGTCCAGGCGGACGTGACTCGGCCCGACGAGATCCGTCAACTCTTCGGCCGGATTGAGCGGGAGTTTGGAAAGCTCGACATTCTGGTGAGCAACGCGCGGCCGGAGCTCAGCGCGTTCTATCAACCTCCGATGGACCTCACCCTGGACCAGCTGCGCACAGCGCTTGACTCTCAAGCGCAAGCATTTTTACTCGAGACGCAGCTGGGGAGCCGGATCATGCCGGACGGTGGGCGAATCATTGCAATCAGTTACTCGCCGAGCGGCCTTACAGGAAGTTGGCAACCTTGGGCCGGAATGGGTGCGGCCAAAGCGGCGCTGGATTCGCTGGCGCGCTATTTTGCAGTAGCGTTGGCCAAGCGTGGGATCACCGTGAATGTGATTAGTCCGGGCGCCACAGAAGATAGTGTCGTCGGCCGACTCCCAACCGAAGTGTTCGGCGCAATCAAGAAGTGGCACGAAAGCGGGTGGACACCCATGGGCCGCGTAGGGACTCCCGCGGACGTCGGCAATGCCGTCGTGTTGTTCTGCATGGACGAAGCCGGCTTCATCACTGGACAAACCGTGCACGTGGATGGTGGAGGGTCCATCATGGATCCCGTATTCCCGCTCGAAATCCAGCGGGGATAGGCGATTCGTGGAAAGTTAGGGGCCGCCAATCGAAATCCGATCTGACACGCAATTGCGGCGGAGCACAAGTCCTGGAACGCCATGCGATGATCGAGACTTTCCCCGCTTAATACCTCAGGCCCACCTATGGATCCAGCCGGAACTAGAAGAGCGATTCCTCGACTGTGCGTCCCGGCGCTTCGCGCCAAAGAAAAGGCGCGGGACACTCCGCTCGGGATGACGGCGCAGGGCGGCACTCGTAGGAGCGGAGCACTCCACCTAGGTGACGAGTGAGCGCCGTGAACTGCGCGGGAAAGGAAAACGACGCCCGACGGGTAAAAAGTGGCCGAACAAGACGCCAAATTTTTTCGCCGGGCATCAGCCGCGGCGGACCGTGCCCCCCTACCACTGCGGGGGCAAGGGGAGGGGGAGTTACCCCTAAAGCAGGGGGCTTCCACCGAGAGTGACAAAAGGCTGGCGAGAAGAGGGTGAGCGTGTTATTGAGTTCCCCCTGAGCACGCGATGAAATGTCCTTTGAGGAGAAAAGAGCAATGAAATTTCGGCGAGATGGCGTTCGAGTGTTGGTGTTCGTGCTTGGCGCGGTTTTGGCGAGCTCGCTCGCGGCTGAAGTCGCAATGGCACAGGTGCCCGGAAACATAGAGCAAGAATTGGTGAAGATGGGGCACATCGTCGATCCACCGTGCACGGCGAAGCTGTACCGGCCGCTGATGCCCGCGAACGATATCACCAGCAACAAGACGCCCTTGTATCCCGGAATCACAGTGGTACGGGATCAGTCATTCGGCCCTAGCCCGATGGACGTCGTGGATATTTTCACGGCGGATAAAGGACCGGCTTCACGCGCGGTGCTGATTTATGTGCCAGGCGGAGTGGGCAACAAGATCGAGATTCAGGACAAGGAAGCAAACGCCTTCTACGACAACATTGGAAGATGGGCGACGAAGAACGGGATGGTTGGCATCCTGATGCAGCGCCACGGAAGCACGAGTTGGGACGGCGGCGCAAGAGATATTTCGGCGATGCTCCAGTGGGTGGAAGCGAACATTCCCAAGTATCACGGCAATCCGGACCGCATTTTCATTTGGGCTCATTCGGCCGGCAACATCCCGCTCGGAACTTATATCAGCCACCCAAATCTCTACGGACCCAAGGGAGTGGGGGTAAAGGGAGCGATCTTCATGTCACCCGCGGAATTTGATATCGCGCCGCTGAAGCCACCGCCGGTTGGCGGGTCGAATCCGATGTCCATTCTGGCCGAGGCGGGCAAAACTTGCGGGGTGAAGGGAGGAGCTTTCAGCGCCGAAGGCGCGCTGCCGGGACGTACCGTGGGTCAACCGGGCGGGCCACCCGCTCCGGGAGGCCCGGGCGGATTCGGCCCTCCGGTTGACGCGGCGACACAATTGGCCCGATCGAATCTGCCTGAGTTGAAAAGGACATCAGTCAAGATCATGCTGGCCAACGGCGATTTGGACATCGGCGCGGATCCGTCCGTGGACGGAGGAGTTATGCCCTTCAACCGGATGTTGCACGACGAACTGTGCAAGGAGGGTCCAGCGCATTGCCCGACGCTGCTGCTCGCGAAGGGCGAGAGCCACATGTCCATGGTATTTTCGATCGATACGGCGGACAAGACTGTTTCGGGTCCAATACTCGCGTGGGTCAAGGGGATCAAGTGACGCTGAAAAGCGAACCGAAGACTTCGGTTGTTGCTGACTAAGCCGATTTGGACACTGGGGGCGCGTCAGAGGCGTCCGCCAGCGGCAGCCATACTTGAAAGCGCGTGTCGCCCGGTTTCGAATCGACCTGGACATCGCCTCTGTGTTTTTTCACGATTCGTTGGACAGTGTCGAGGCCGAGGCCAGTGCCTTCGCCGACTCCTTTTGTGGTGAAAAAGGGCTCGAAAATATGCGGCAGTACATCGGGCCGTATTCCGGCGCCGTTATCGGCAATTTCCACGACTACGCACTTGTCCTCGCGATAGGTTCTAATTCGAAGCTCACCCTTGCCACCCATGGCGGCGATAGCGTTGTCGATCAGGTTGGTCCAAACCTGATTTAACTCACTTCCAAATGAATCCACGAGCAGAGGAATCTTTTGATAATCGCGCCGCACGTTCACTCCCTGCTTGAGCTTGTGGTTCATGATGACCAGCGTCGTTTCGAGACTCTTCACGATATCCACGTTTTGCAGGGGAGCTTGGTCCATGAACGTGTATTCCTTGATCGCACGGACCAAGTCAGAAATGCGCGACGTGCCGCTCTCGATTTCGTTGAGCAGCGTCGCCACCTCCACAGACGCCGCGATCCTGACGAGTGCCGCTCGCGCTGTCTGAGGATCGAGAGTTGCGAATAGGGACTCCAGCGCCTCGGGCTTCACATTCCTACGGGCCAGTTCTGCAGCCATCTGCCACAAGTCGGTCTGCCCGTGACTCCGCAAGAGGGAATCAATCTGGTCCTCGAGATCGCTGATGGCCAGCGGATCGGATGGGACTTCGCCACTTTGGACGAACGACGCCTCTAACTTTTCTATCTCCGCTTTCTGGGCAGTGGTCAGTTCTCGCCTGCCCAATTCGTGACTGGCTTCCTTAACTCGTTTGAAGACATCCCGGAGTTGACTGGCGGCGCGCCTGGCGGCGGAGGCGGGATTATTGAGTTCGTGCGCGAGACCTGCCGATAGCTTGCCCAAAGAAACCAATCGGTCGCGCTGTTGCTCCCGACGAGTGGTCTCGCGAATTCTGTCTGACATCAAGGCTACGAGACGTTGCGTCAACTCCGGCATCTTTTGTACGAGATCTGGAAACTTCGAAGCCGGAAAGCGCAGCACGCGGCCATCGGTGAGCGCCCGCACTCCGACCGGAAACTGCTTCATTCTCGAGAAGGGCAACACACCGGTGACGGCTCCCGGCTGCAGCGCAGCTACAAATGTTTCGCCACCGAGTTCGCCGCGGACCTGAAGTTGCCCTTCCAGGATGACATACATAGCGTCGGCAGGATCACCCTCGCGAAAGTACATTTCGCCGGTCGTAAGACGCAGCTCCTCAGCCTGACCGATGAACCAGGAGATCTGATCGTCAGGCAGATCGGCGAATGCCGGCACGCGAAGCAGTTCCGATTTCTCGATCATTTATACCTTGCTCAAATATTGATGGATGAATTGGACGGCCACCGACCCCTCACCGACCCCCGAAGCCACTCGTTTCACGGAGCCGTGCCGCACATCGCCCACGGCGAAAAGCCCGGGAATGTTCGTCTCCAGAAGATAGGGATCTCTGTCGAGCACCCAATCCTTAGGGCGCTTTCCCTCGCGGATGAGATCGGGGCCTGTGAGGATGAATCCGTAGTCATCGCGCGCGACGATGCCGGCGAGCCAGTCGGTCCGGGGCAGCGCTCCGATAAAGATGAACATCGAAGTCGCCGGGACGCGCTCGATCTTGTTGGTGTCGGAGCAAAGAAAGGAAATTTCTTCCAGATGCGTATCGCCGTGGACCTCGGCCACGCTGGCGTGCGGCCAAAGCTGAATGTTCGGAGTTTCCTTGATTTGGTCGATCAAATACTGCGACATGGTGCTCGATAGAGAGGCGCCGCGCACCGCAATGACCACGCGCTCGGCATACTTTGCGAAATTCATCGCCGCTTGACCAGCAGAATTGGCGCCGCCCACCACGTATACGATTTCACCCTTGCAGGAGAGCGCTTCCGTTGCTCCGCCTCCATAATAGACACCCGCGCCTTGTAGGCGGGCGATACCAGGCGCTTCGAGCCGCCGCCACTGTACTCCCGTTGCGATCATCAAGGCGTGGCACGAGATTTCGCTTCCGTCCGCCAACTTGATAATGCGGTAAGGCCCTTCGATCCGCACGCCGCAGGCTTCTTGCGGCGAAAGGATTTCGACTCCAAAGCGCTGCGCCTGCACTACGGCTCGCCGCGCCAGATCGCCGCCGCTAAGCCCCGTTGGAAATCCAAGGTAGTTCTCGATACGGGAACTCATGCCCGCCTGGCCACCGGGCGCTTCCTGCTCGATCATCACCGTGTGCAGGCCCTCCGACGCGCCATAGACGGCAGCAGCCAATCCCGCCGGCCCGCCGCCCACAATGGCAAGGTCGTAGAAATTTGTTTGCGCGCGCGTGCGCAAGCCCACTTTTTGCGCGACGTCCGCCGGCACGCTCTCGAGAAGTTTGGTGCCGTCCGGGAAGAGCACGATCGGCAAGTTGACAGCTTCCGGTCCCAGGGCAGCCAAGAGGCGTTTCGTTTCAGGGTCGTTGGCGGAGAGTTCGGCGTCAATCCACTGATATGGAACGTGATTGCGCGCCAGAAAATCACGCATCGCATACGACTGCGGCGACCACCGCGTACCTAGCACGCGAATCCCTTCGAATTTCGGCTTGAACGAAGCTCGCCAATCATCGAGCAGATCATCCAATTGCGGGTAAAGATGCTCGGAGGGAGGATCCCACGGCTTCAT
>DATDMO010000088.1:0-6956 GCA_036518755.1 Candidatus Acidiferrales bacterium
CGATGGATGTTTTGAGCGAAAAAATGCAACAAGTTGCAACGCCCGCCAATCAACGCCCGAATTGAAATGTCTAACCCTCTACAGAGAAAAGGGATATTGGAGCCGAGGCCCGGACTTGAACCGGGGACCTGCCGATTACGAATCGGCTGCTCTACCAACTGAGCTACCTCGGCGGTGAATTCGACTGTAGCATCGGTGCGAAAAACCTGTCAAACCAACACGTCGACACATAGTGTCGTAATATTGCGTTCGTGCGCCTTGGTGCTCCGTATCTTTTTGTTGACTGTTTTATTTTGGCGGCACAAATCGAATCTCACCAAGAATCAGAACCTACAGCACTTAATCTAATTCTCACAATGGCTGTCATATTGCTGACATTGGCCCAGAGGGCGGACCGGCGACGGAAGATCAGCTGCTGCATCTTTGGGAAAAGAGCGGTCGGCGAGAATTTCGAGCAGTACGATGATTTTTCCACTGTGGGTGCAGGGACTCAGCGACAGGCCGTGGCCCTGGGTGACCACGGTCATCATCGTGCTCAATTGTGTCGTTTTCCTAGCGACGCACACACAGATCGAGCAGGAATCGCGCGAGGTGGCCCAGGTGGAGCTGCCCATGCTCCTCATTTCGGCTGCGCATCCGGAGGTCCAGCCCCCGCCAGACATAAAACCCCTGATCGACTCGTTCGCGCAAGACAATAAGCCTCTGTGGGACGGGATTCGCTCCGGAAAACGGCCGCCGCTCAATGAGTGGGACCGCGAGATGCGCGACTGGGGTTCGGCGCACGCGAGCAATGAACTGGCGAGCCTCGCCGTTCAATGGGAACGCATCCAGCAGGATTCGGTGCTACAGAATTACGCGTTCTACCCTTACAAGCCTACCCTTACCAGCTTTCTAACGGCAAATTTCCTACACGGAGGATGGCTGCACTTGATTTTCAATATGTGGTTTCTGTGGCTGGCTGGCGCAATGATGGAAAGCGCGTGGGGTCCCTTAGTCTACACGGGCTTTTATTTGCTTGCCGGAGTGGCTGGCCTCATTGCCCACGCGACAACGTACCCGCACAGCGTGCTGCCCCTGTTGGGAGCCTCCGGGGCAATCGCGGGCCTGATCGGCGGGTTCCTGGTGCGTTTTCCGGAAGCAAGGATTGAGTTCGCGGCGATTATTACTGGTGTATGGCGATTCGCGTTGCCGGCTTTTGTCGTGTTGCCCCTGTGGATTATTGTACAGGTGCTCTGGGCATCACTCGCGCGAAACAGCGGCGGAGTCGCCTACTCGGCGCACATCGGCGGTTTCGTTTTCGGGATGGCCGTAGCGCTCGTGCTGCGGCAGATAGGCATGGAGAGGACGTTTGTGGGTCCGGAAACGACGGAACTCACGTACTGATGTCGGCCACGCCAAACCGCGTGCGGGACCTGCCGACATCCGCGCGAAAAATCTGTCAAACAAACGCGGTCATGCGTGGAGCGTCGGTTTGAAAGTCGGCTCCCGTTCATCTGCGGGTGCTCTGCTCGCTGGCTGCCGCGCCACTGTCCTTTTGTTATGATCCTTGCATGGATGATTCTCCGCATCCGGGCCCGGCGCTGATCGTGATTGATGTGCAGCGTGCCTTCGACGAATGGGAGGCGGCAGGTCAACGGCGTAACAATCCAGGCGCTATCCAGCGTATCGCGGAGCTGCTTGCAGCATTCAGGGCGGCTGGCGCTCCGATATTCCATGTCCGGCACCAAGGCACTCACCCCAGCTCCTCCTTCTTGCCTGATCGCCCAGGTTATGTAGTCAAGGATGAGGCTCGCGAGCGGAAAGGCGAGCCGGTCATCACCAAACGGGTCAACAGCTCCTTCATAGGCACGGATCTTGAAGCGCGGCTCCGTTCGGCCGGTCTCCGCAGCGTGGTGCTCTGCGGGGCCACCACGAACCACTGCGTCGAAACGACCGCCCGCATGGCTGGAAACCTTGGTTTTGACACGCAGCTGGTGCGCGACGCCACCTGGACATACGACCGAGTTGGGCCTGACGGCGATAAGCATCCAGCTGAAGAGATTCATGCCATGACGCTGTCAAATCTCAACAACGAGTTCGCGCGTATCGTCAGCACAGCGGACGTGATTGCCGCGCTGGAACCCAATAGCTCAAAATAGGCTATGGTCGCTGTCGTGCGCTTCGCTGCGAGAATCTGGAGCAGGAGGCTGCTAAATGTTCACGCCACGGCCGATTGGATTTGTGAGAAGCCCTTACACGGGCACCAAACAGATTCCGAAAGGCCTTGGTACGAAGCATGACGCCGAGGGGGTGCTCGAGATTCACCCCGAATTTGAGCGCGGCCTCGCTGACATTGAAGGATTCTCGCATCTCTTCGTCATCTGGGTGTTCGACCGCTCCCAAGGAGTCGAGTTGATCGGTGCGCCGCCTTTCGATAGTCGTCCGCATGGAGTCTTCGCCACACGCTCCCCGCGCCGCCCCAACCCTATCGGCCTTACCGTTGTCGAGCTCCTTCGCCGAGATGACCGGATGCTGCACGTTCGAGGCATCGACATGCTCGACGGCTCTCCGATCCTCGATATCAAGCCGTACATGTCAAGCGTCCCACCAGAGAAGCTGCGAAGAGGCTGGCTCGCGGATGCTGAAGCACGCAGCAAAAAATAAGAATGATGCCGGCGCCTGCCTGCTGATTGACTCTTGCGCCGTGTCGCATTTACCATCCTGAACAATCAGACCCTAAGTCAGAACGGACGGATCATCTCGCCATGTCGAATTTCGATATCGTCGTAGTTGGCGGCGGCCTTGCCGGCTCTTCGTTTGCCATGGCAATGGCAAAACACGGAGCGAAGGTTTTGGTTCTTGAACAGGAGTCCCGCTTCCGCGATCGCATTCGCGGAGAGTTCCTTTGCCCCTGGGGCACCGCAGAGGCAAAAGCGCTCGGACTTCTCGAAACCTTTCGCAACTCGAGCGGCCGCGAGATTCCCTGGGTCGATATGGGCTCCGGCCCGCGCGACTTGCTTACCACCACGAAGCCGCAGCTCCCGGCCTTTTCTTACTCTCATCCCCTGCTGCAACAAGGTCTGATCGAATCCGCCCAGAAGGCGGGCGCCGAGGTTCGCAGAGGCGTCTGCGTGCAAAAAATCGAACCGGGAGCGATCCCTGTCGTCGAATGCCAGGCAAACGGCTCGCCCGAGCGAATCACCGCCCGGCTGGTTGTTGCCGCTGACGGCCGCAACTCAGCGGCCAGAAGATGGACCGGATTCACTTCGCAGCGCGATGACCATCCATTTCTCATTGCCGGTGTGCTTCTGGAAGGAGCGTCGTTCCGGCCCGACCTCAGCGCCTTCATCTTTAATCCCGACGCTGGCACGATCACCGGAACGATCCCGCAGGCCGGTGGCCTCACGCGCGCGTATTTCGCTTATCCGCTTGCCACTGGATACCGCGTGCAGGGAAAGGAGAAGCTCTCTCTCTTGCTTGCCGAATCCGCGAAGTCCACTCCCTTTCTGGCTGAGGCTTACGCTAACGCTCGCGATGTAGGCCCGCTCGCCTCCTTCGATGCCAACGATTCGTGGGTCGACCATCCTTATAAGGAGGGCGTTGCCTTGATCGGAGACGCGGCTGCGACCAGCGACCCGTGCTTCGGGCAGGGAATGTCTCTCCTAATGAGGGATGTGCGCGTGCTGCGCGACTCGCTCATAGCGAATTCAGACTGGGACCGCGCTGGTCACCTGTACGCGGAAGCTCACGACTCCTATTTCCATCCCTGCCACAAAGCGAGCCAGATGCTGCGCACTGTTTTTCAGGAGCAGACTCCGGAGGCTGTGCTCATCCGCCAGAAAGCGCTTCCCCTCATCGCAGAAGATCCCACTCGTGTTCCCGACCATCTGCTGAGTGGGCCTGACTTGCCTACCGATGAATCAGTCAGAGCACGCTTCTTCGGTGAATACTGAATCCACGATCCCGAAAGTTTTCACGCGCGCAATCCGTTACAAAGCTATGAAGAAATACAAATTCAAGGCAAGAATTGAAGCAGGCCAGGGCGGAGGGGCTTATGTCCTCTTTCCGTACGATACCCAAAAAGAGTTTGCTACCAATGGGAAGGTGCCTGTAAAGGCGACCTTCGAGGGCGTGCCTTACGTTGGTTCTCTCGTCAAGTATGGTCATCCGCACCATATGCTGGGCATGCCGAAAGCCATACGCGAGCAAATCGAGAAAGGGCCGGGAGACACTGTTGAGATGGTTGTCTGGAAAGATGAGGAGATAAGAACCGTCCAGGTGCCGCCCGAATTTCAAAGGTTAATCAAGAAAGAAGGGCTGCTTCCCATTTTCAACGAGCTGAGCTACACGCACCGCAAGGAGTACTGTCGGTGGATTACCGAAGCCAAAAAGGAAGAAACCCGATTACGCCGATTAGAGAGAGCTATTGAAATGCTCAAAAAGGGCGTAAGGACTCCCGGGTAACCCGAACTACGCGTGTGATCCCTGCCGCGATCTTTTGTTTGGTTTCCGCGTTCAGAAAAGCTATCAAGGCGCACTTACAATTCTTTACACCAACAGGTCCTTGCATCGCCTCCCGCCGGGTGTCAGGCTAAGGCTGAAGGTTTGTGCGGTCAGGAAAAATCTGAAAAAGGAGAAGGGTCAAAGGGATGCGGCAGAATAGAGCAATGGCCCCCGGCGCAGTGTGGCGGCAAGACGCCGTTGGCGTGCCCGCGCCACCCTTGAGGAGTCTTCGACCCCCGCGCCCCCTCGCAAGAAATTGGCGCCGCGCTTTCGCCAGAGCCTGCTCGACACACCCGCCGAGTAGAATCAACCGTAATTCGCTGAAAACAGACGATCGCGGTACACTCTACCCGTCACAAAACCGGAGGGTCCTTTTTCCGCGCGAAACTCGCAATCTGCGCCCGCCAAGTCCATCGGCGAAGAGCACTTCGCGTGGTTTCCTGAGCCGGAAAGAGTTAGAATGCAACCGATTCGAATCGCAGACTTGGGAAGTCTGAGGGAGGGTTCTCGTGGCAATTCATTTTACTCTGAACGGCAAGGCGAAAACGGTGGATGTGGTTCCCGCCATGCCGCTGCTTTGGGTGTTGCGCGACACGCTTAATATGACGGGCACCAAATTTGGCTGCGGGAGGGCGCTCTGCGGCGCTTGTACGGTCCACATCAATGGCGAGGCGACGCGTTCCTGCATCACTCCAATTTCCAGCGTCGCCGGAAAGCAAGTGACGACCATCGAAGGGCTTTCTCCAGATCGCAGCCATCCTGTCCAGCGCGCGTGGATGGAATTCGACGTCCCCCAATGCGGCTACTGCCAGTCCGGGCAGATCATGCAGGCTGCTTCACTTCTTGCGAAAACGCCGAATCCCACCAACGCCCAGATTGACGACGCCATGAGCGGAAACATCTGCCGCTGCGGCACCTACCAACAAATTCGCGAAGCCATTCACCGCGCGGCGCGGCTTGGCGGTGCTCCAGACCAATCGGGTGGAGGCGCCCTGCTTGAACCCGAACCTTCTACGCAAGCGGTGATGACGGGAGGTGCGGAATGAGCGCCATCACCACTGCATTTGATCGCCGCAATTTCCTGAAGACCAGCCTCGCCGGCGCCGCCGGCCTGATCGTTGGTTTTTATCTTCCCGGCAGACGTGATGTGCTCGCGGCCGAAACGACGCCGGCAGTTCTCAACGCATTTGTCCACGTCAGCCCCGAAAATGTGGTCACCATTCTGATTTCCAAGTCCGAGATGGGTCAGGGCGTAATCACTTCGCTTTCAATGCTCGCTGCCGAAGAACTCGAATGCGACTGGAAGAGGATTCGCTGGGAATTTGCGCCCGCGGCCACCGTCTATTTCGATCCAGCATTCCACATGCAAGGAACCGGCGGCAGCCAAACCATTCATTCCGGCTGGGTGCCCATGCGGCAAGCCGGCGCCACGGCGCGCGAGATGCTGATCGCGGCCGCCGCGCAGAAGTGGGGCGTGGATGCGTCTGAATGCCACGCGGAAAATGGCGAAGTGGTTCACACCGGTTCGAAGCGCCGCGTGAGCTACGGAAGCGTTGCCGAAGCGGCCGCCAAGATTCCGCCTCCGACGGATGTAAAACTAAAAGACCCAAGCCAATTCAAAGTGATTGGAAAGCCAACGAAGCGCCTCGACACGGCGGACAAGGTCAACGGCAAAGCGGGATTTGGAATCGACGCGCGCCGTCCGGGCATGCTCCACGCTGCCGTCCTGCGCTGCCCCGTTTTTGGCGGCAAGGTCGCTAGCTTCGACGCGACGAAAGCTAAAACCATGCCGGGCGTAAAAGATGTGATCCAGATCTCGACCGGCATCGCCGTCGTCGCCGATAACACTTGGAACGCCCTACAAGCCCGCAACGCCGTGGAGGTCAAATGGGATGAGGGTCCGACAGCGGCGATGTCCAGCGATAGCATCTGGAAAATGTACGCCGCCGCCGCGGAAACGCCGGGCGTAGTCGCCAAGAAGGTTGGCGATGCGGATTCGGCAATGCCAGGCGCAGCCCAAAAAGTGGAAGCTGTCTACCAGGCGCCTTTTGCAGCCCATTGCACGATGGAGCCGATGAACTGCACTGCCGACGTCAGGGAAGATCGCGTTGATATCTGGGCGCCCACCCAATTTCAAACTCCGGCGCAGGGCATTGCGGCCCACATCGCCGGTGTGAAACCGGAGCAATCCTTCGTTCATACGACGTATCTCGGCGGCGGATTCGGACGTCGCGGATGGTCGGACTTCGTCACCGACGCTTGCGAAACTTCGAAAGCGATGAAAGCGCCGGTCCAGGTGACATGGTCGCGCGAAGACGACATGCAGCACGATTATTATCGGCCCGCTTCCTACGTGAAACTTGCGGCTGGGCTTGGCGCCGACGGCAACCCTGTGGCCTTCACCGCTCGCGTCGCGTGCGACTCCATCAACAATTGGTTTTTCCCTGGTTCCGTCAAGAACGGCATGGACCAAA